>NZ_JAAGPF010000245.1 GCF_017104645.1 Burkholderia sp. Ac-20379 | reverse complement strand
AAGCCGGCAGGCAGCAAGCCGGCCGCGAAGCCGGTGAAGGCCGCGCAAGGCGCCGGCAATGGCGGCGCAGCCAAGCCGCGCCCGGCGCAACCGGGCGGCGGACGTCCGGCGGGCGGCGGCAACGGCAATGCCGGGCACGCCAACCGCAATCGCACCTCGCGCAGCGGTTCGCGCGGCAATTGATCGCCGCCAGACGGCCCACGCGGCACGGCGGCGCAATGCCGGCCGCGCCGATTGGGCCGGATTGGGCCGTCAGGCCGTTTCAAGCGAAGGAAGTAACGGGCGGGAAGCCGAACGGTGCGGGCGCAAGGCTCGCGCCGTCGCCCGTCCACAAAGCCGATCAGCCGTGCGTCAGCGCGGCGCGGCCGCCGCAATCAGCCGGATCTGCTCGATCTGGCGCGCCCAGCGCGCGACCACGGCGTCGCGCTTCTCGTCGAGTTCGAACGTAATGCCCGAAGTGAGTCGCGCATAGCCGACGCGCTGCGCCTCGCCGCCAGCGAGCGTCGCGCGAAAACAGGCCAGACCGGCCACGCCGGTGCCGTCGTCGGCCGGGCGGTCGCCCGTCGCGCCAGCCGGCTCGACGCGCAGCCGCGCCTGATGAAAGGCGCCGTCGGCCACGAAGCTCAACACCGCGGCGCGCTCGCGCGCCAGCAGTTGCGCCCCGCGCGAACGCGGCCACAACGCGAGATAGAGCGAGCCGGGATCAGGCGCGTACAGTTCGCCGACGCTCAGCAGCGTGGTGCGCGCATCGGGCGGCTCGGCCTCGCGATCGACGATCACCAGCGAGGCCGTGAACGACAGCTTGCCGTCCAGCGCCTCGCCGTCGAACAGCGCGAGGCAGGCGGGCGGCCAGGCGTCGAACGTCGAGCGCTCGAGCGCGGCGCGATCGGCCGCGCTCATGCCGGGCTCCGGAGAAGGGGCGCGGGCGCGCCCGGGGCGGGAATCAACGGAAGAAGACGTGTTGGGTCAGCTTGGTCAGCGGGTACTGCACGCCGGGCTGGATCCGCGACGGCAGATCGAGCGGCTTGAGCAGCATCTTCACGCACATGTCGGCCGACAGATGACGGCGCACCAACTGGTTGACGCGCACGACGCGATCGCGGTTGTAGGCCGTGTCGCGCACCTTCTCGGGATAGCGAATCGCGAACACGTGGCGCAGCGCGATCTCGGAATCCTCGTTGCGGATTTCGAGCAGGCGGCGCAGCAGCGCGCCGAGCACGGCCATCCGGCCATTGCCCTCCACGGCGTTGTACTTCTTGAAATACTTGAGGAAGTGCTTGTAGTGGCGCACTTCGTCCGAGCGGATGTTGTTGGTGATTTCCTTCAGCACCGGCTCGTCCGAGCACTCGTTGATCGCGCGGTAGAGCGTGGCGGTGCCGGTTTCGACCACGCAGCGCGCCACCATTTCCAGCGCGCGCGTTTTTTCGAACGCTTCGAGCGAGCAGGTTTTCGAGTATTCGTCGAAGAAGTTGTTGAACGCGAGATCCCAGTCGAACTCGGGCCACACGTAGCCGATATAGGCCTTCAGCGCGCGGCCGTGCTGCAGTTCCTCGTGTTCCCACTGCTCGTTGAGCCAATCGGCTACTTCGGGATCCTCACCGAAGAACTGACTCAAATTGCTCGTGTAGAGATCGGAGCCGCTCTCGATGAACGACGCCGCGCACAGCAGCAGCAGCAGGTCTTCGTCGGCGGCGGCCTTCGCGCGGTCGATCCGCGTGAGGTCGATGTCTTCGATGCGCCAAGGCATCACATGCTTCGTTTCGGCCAGCATCGTATGCGCTCCCAAGCACTTCGTTCCGATGGCGCGACCGGTTGCGGCGCGGCCGTGTGGCCGGCCCGGCAGCCTCGCGGCCTGCGGACGAAGCGGATATGAATGAATTATTTCGATCTGGATCCGCTTATCTTAGCCGGAACTTCCTGAACGTGCCTTCAGTCACAGACCGCTCCCGCGATACGCAGTTCCGTGTCGCCTATTGCACCGCATCAAGCAGGTAATTCGAAAGTCGTTTGCAATTCAATTCGAATCTGCGAAAGCGTGTGAAGTGGCGGCAATTTGGCGCACCTCGTCCATGCCGGCAGGCACCGGCGACGCGCATCGCCGGTGCCTGCCCAGGCCCTCAGAAGCCCGCGGCCAGGCCATCGCGTCGGCTGTCGCTGGCGGCCACGTAGCCGCGCTCGGGATCGTCGGCGTCGAGGCGCCAGATGAACTGGCCCGAGCCGAAATCCATGTACGTGTCGTCGACCGATTGCATGCGGTGGCCGCGCGCCTGCAGCCCGGCCGCCGTCTCGCGGTCGAGCGTGGCCTCCAGATCGAGCGTGAAATCGCGGTTGACCTTCCAGCGCGGCGCGCAGCAGGCGGCCTGCGGCTGCTGGTGGTACGCGAGCATCCGCACGAGGGTCTGCAAGTGCCCTTGCGGCTGCATGTCGCCGCCCATCACGCCGAAGCTCATGACGGCCTCCTGGCGGCCGTCGCGCTCGCGCGTGAGGAACGCCGGAATGATCGTGTGAAACGGCCGCTTGCCGCCCGCCACCACGTTCGGCGAGGCTGGATCCATCGAAAAGCCGCAGCCGCGGTTCTGCAGCGCGATGCCGTGGCCCGGCACCACCAGCCCGGAGCCGAAGCCCATGTAGTTCGACTGGATGAAGCTGATCATCATGCCGCGCTCGTCGGCGGCCGACAGATAGACCGTGCCGCCCGAGCGTGGCATGCCCGGCGCGAACTGCGTCGCGCGGGCCGGGTCGATCAGCCTGGCGCGCTCGGCCAGATAGGCGTCGTCGAGCATCTGCTCGGGCGTGACGTCCATCGAGCGCGGATCGGCCACGTAACGGTAGACGTCGGCGAACGCCAGCTTCATCGCCTCGATCTGCAGATGCTGCGATTCGACCGAATCGACCGGCATCGATTCGAGATCGAAGCGCTCGACGATGCCCAGCGCGATCAGCGCCGCGATGCCCTGCCCGTTCGGCGGAATCTCGTGGACCGTGTGGCCGCGGAACGACTTGCCGATCGGCTCGACCCATTCGGGGCGATACGCGCGCAGATCCTCGGCCGTGATCGCGCCGCCGGTGTCGCGCGCGAACGCGGCCAGCGCCTCGCCCGGCGCGCCCTCGTAGAACGCGCGCGCGCCGTCGCGGGCCAGCGTTTTCAGCGTATGCGCGTGGCCGGCCAGCACCACACGCTCGCCCACCTCGGGCGCGCGGCCGTGCGGCAGGAACGTATCGGCGAAACCGGGCTGGTCGCGCAGCGCCGGCACGGCCGCGGCCCACTTGGCGGCCACGATCGAGGCCACCGAATGGCCGCGCTCGGCCAGCTCGATGGCCGGCTCCAGCAGATCGGCGAACGGCAGCGAGCCGAAGCGCGCGTGCAGCGCCTCCCAGCCGGCGATCACGCCCGGCACCGTGACGGTGTCCCAGCCGCGCTGCGGCTGGCGCGCGTGGCCGTTGGCGTCCTCGCCGTGGCGGCGGCGGAAATAGTCCGGGCTCCAGGCGGCCGGCGCCACGCCCGAAGCGTTCAGCCCGTGCAGCTTCACGCCGTCCCAGACGAGCGCGAACGCGTCGCCGCCGAGCCCGCACGACACCGGCTCCACCACCGTGAGCGCGGCGGCGGCGGCGATCGCCGCGTCGACGGCGTTGCCGCCCTTCCACAGCATCCGCAGCCCGGCCTGGGCCGCCAGCGGATGCGAGGTCGAGACGACATTGCGCGCGAACACGGGCTGCCGGACGGACGGATAGGGGTTCTGCCAGTTGAAGCGGGTCATGCAACGGCTCCTGGAGAAAAGGGAAACGGGCTCGGCGCACCGGGGCGGAGCGGCTGCCGCGAGCGAAAGTGCCATTCCAACGCGAATGCGCGCGCGGAGCAAGCCGGCAAGCCCCGGTCGCGAAAACGAAATGTTCGTTCGCGCGGTTGCTTACAATGGACGTCCGTTTCCCTTGCCTTCGAACGAACCATGACGACCCGCGACCCGCGCCTTTCGCTCAATGCCCGCCAGCAGGAACTGCTCGACTGGGTGCAGCGGGACGGCTTCGTGACCGTCGACGATCTGGCCACCCATTTCGACGTGACGCCGCAAACCATCCGCCGCGACGTCAACTGGCTGGCCGATCTGAACCTGCTGCGCCGCTATCACGGCGGCGCGAGCCTGCCCACCAGCTCCGAGAACGTCTCCTACAGCGCGCGGCAGCGCATGTTCCACGACGAGAAACGGCGCATCGCGGCGCTCGCCGCCTCGCACATCCCCGATCAGGCCTCGTTGTTCATCAACCTCGGCACCACCACCGAGGAGGTGGCGCGCGCGCTGAACCGGCACCGCGGCCTGCGCGTGATCACCAACAACCTGAACGTCGCGAGCATGATGAGCGGCTACCCGGAGTGCGAGGTGCTGATCACGGGCGGCATCGTGCGGCCGTGGGACAAGGGCATCGTGGGCGAGCTGGCGATCGATTTCATCCGTCAGTTCAAGGTGGATTACGCGATCATCGGCACCTCGGCGATCGAAACGGACGGCACGATGCGCGATTTCGACACGCGCGAGGTGCGCGTGGCCGAGGCGATCATCCAGCACGCGCGCACCGTGTATCTGGTGACGGATCATTCGAAGTTCGGCCGCCCGGCGCTGGTGCGGCAGGGCCACCTGTCGCAGGTGCACGCGCTGTTCACCGACAAGCCGCTGCCCGAGGACATGACCGAGACGATCGGCGCGGCCGGCACGCAGGTGTACGTGGCCGATTGAAGTACGCGGGCGGCACGCGCACCGCATCGCGCGTGCCCGCGCCGGATCCCGCGCCCCGTGCTGCATCGCAGCGCAAACCTCAAGTGAAATCAAGAAGTTGCCGCGTCAAGCCGGCCGTTGGAATTGTGACGGATTGTCAACCGAATTATTTTTGGGGCCGCATTTGGGGTTCCCGAAACCGTTGACTACACTCCCAATCCCCGGCGTTCGCGTGCCGCGAGCGCTGTCGTGAGCATTTCCCCCCGAGCCTTCCCTGCTGGGTAACGCGCCCCGGATCACGTCCGGCCGTGAGAAGTACGGTTTGTCTGGAGAGAACGATGCTGAGTCCGCATGAATTCGCCACCCTGTTGCTCGTCAAGGACGCGCCCGATCAGGCCGACATGGAACGCGACGAACTGGATGCGCTGCTGGAGCAGCAGCTGGTTCGGCTGGAGGCCCTCGGTTCGGGCCGCCGCTACTGCGTCACCGAGAGCGGCGACGCCGCGCTCAGGTCGATCAAGGTTCGCTATTCCTGACCGCCCCACCGGTTCCGCCCACACCGCGGCCGCCGTCTCCCGACGGCGGCCGTTTTCGTTTTCGCGTTCGTTTTCGTTTGAACGCCGGCGGTCATGCGAGCGCGGGCGCGCCGCGAGCGCACCCGAAACCGGCCGTCAGCCGCCGCGCAACGTCGGATCGGCCTTCGAGCGCCACGTGACGGCCTGCGCGCGCATCGTGTTCAGATAATCGATCCAGCCCGTGCGCGCCGCGGCGTCGGGCTGCGCGCCGAGCGCCGCATGATGCGCGGCCAGCCCGTTCGACAACGCGCAGAAATCGGCCTCGCTCAGCCGGCCGTGCCGCTTCGCCACCCAGGCGTCGCCGAGCGCCGAATAGACGGACGCGCTGTAGGCGCCGTAATCGTGCGGCTCGCCGCAGGCCCGTTGCAGCGAGTCGAAGCTCGGCTGCGCGCCCCACCCGCCGGGCAACGGCACCGCCGAACAGCCCGCGAGCAGCGCCAGCGCGCCCGCCACCATGATCTGACGCATGTTTCCTCCTCGATGAAGACAATCCCGCCAGTATCGTCCGGGATGAAGACGCGCGCTACCGACCCTCTTAAACGAACTTTACTTTTTCGCTTTTGTTCATTAAATTTCGAATTCGAAAATATCGAGTTCGACTATGGGACAGAGGGCAGCAGTGACTGAACAGACGCACTACGACGTGCTCGTGATCGGCGGCGGCATCAACGGCGCGGGCATCGCGCGCGACGCGGCCGGGCGCGGTTTGTCGGTACTTCTTTGCGAACAGGACGACCTGGCCTCGCACACGTCCTCGTCCAGCACCAAGCTGATCCACGGCGGCCTGCGCTATCTCGAGTACAAGGAATTCGGGCTGGTGCGCAAGGCGCTGCAGGAGCGCGAAACGCTGCTGCGCGCGGCGCCGCACATCATGTGGCCGCTGCGCTTCGTCATGCCGCACATGCCGAACCTGCGCCCTGCCTGGCTGATCCGCATCGGCCTGTTCCTCTACGATCACCTCGCCAAGCGCGAACTGCTGCCCGGCTCGCACGGCATCGCGATGGCCCGCCACGCGGCCGGCGGCCCGCTGATCGATTCGATCAAGCGCGGCTTCGTCTATTCCGACGGCTGGGTGGACGACGCCCGCCTCGTGGTGCTCAACGCGATGGACGCCCGCGAGCGCGGCGCAGCGATCCTCACGCGCACGCGGCTGATCTCGGCCGAACGCGCCGACGGCGAGTGGCTGGCGCGCCTGCAGCGCGCCGATGGCGCCATCTTCGAGGTGCGCGCCCGCGCGATCGCCAACGCGGCCGGCCCGTGGGTCGGCTCGGTGCTGCACGGCGCGCTCGGCCGCGACGCGCGCCACAGCGTGCGGCTCGTCAAGGGCAGCCACATCATCACGAAGCGCCTGTTCGATCACGATCACGCCTACATCTTCCAGAACCCGGACAAGCGGATCATCTTCGCGATTCCGTACGAGCACGATTTCACGCTGATCGGCACGACCGACGTCGAATACCGCGACGATCCGTCGAAGGTGGCGATCGACGGCGACGAGACGCAATACCTGTGCGATTCGATCAACCGCTATTTCAAGCGGAAGATCTCGCCGGCCGACGTGCACTGGACCTATTCCGGCGTGCGCCCGCTGCTCGAGGACGAAAACGCGGAGAATGCGTCGGCCGTCACGCGCGACTACCGGCTCGAGATGGATCCGGGCCAGGGCGCGCCGCTGCTGTCGGTATTCGGCGGCAAGATCACCACGTTCCGCAAGCTGGCCGAGGATGCGGCCGGCATGCTCTGCGAGGCGCTCGGCGCGCACGCCCCGGCCTGGACGGCGGGCCAGCCGCTGCCGGGCGGCGACATCGCCAACGCGCGTTTCACGCCGTTCGCCGAGGCATTCGCGCAGCGTCACGCCTGGCTGCCGGCCGCGCTCGCGCGCCGCTATGCACGCGCCTACGGCACCCGCGCCGAGCGCGTGGTGGCCAGCGCGAAATCGGTCGACGGCCTGGGCGCGGCGATCGCGCCGGGCCTGTACGAGGCCGAGCTGCGCTACCTGCGCGATCACGAATGGGCGACCTGCGCCGAGGATGTGCTCTGGCGCCGCTCGAAGCTGGGGCTGCATGTCGCGCCCGGCACGCTCGACACGGTCACGGCGGCGGTGGAGGCCTGGTTCTCGGCCACCCGCGCGCTGGCCGCCGAACCGGCGCAGGCACGCCCGGTTCACTGACGCACGGCAGTTCCGAGCAGCAACGCGCGGCGCGCCCCAACCGGCCGCCGCGCGGGATCGAGAGCAGCGCGCGCCGCGACGAGGCCGGCGCGAAACAAAATTACTTACGAATGGAGATGAGACAGATGCAGGATCAATACATCCTCGCACTCGATCAAGGCACGACCAGCTCGCGCGCGATGCTGTTCGACCGCCAGGGCAACATCAAGTCGATCGCCCAGAAAGAATTCGAGCAAATCTATCCGCGTCCGGGCTGGGTCGAGCACGACCCGCGCGAGATCTGGTCGACGCAGGCCGGCGTGGCCGCCGAGTGCGTCACGCGCGTGGGCCTGAACGGCACGTCGATCGCCGCGATCGGCATCACCAACCAGCGCGAGACCACCATCGTCTGGGATCGCGAAACGGGCCAGCCCGTCTACAACGCGATCGTGTGGCAGGACCGCCGCACCGCCGATTTCTGCGATTCGCTGAAGAAGGACGGCCTCGAGGAAAAAGTACGCGCCAAGACCGGCCTGCCGATCGATTCGTACTTCTCCGGCACCAAGATCCGCTGGATCCTCGACAACGTCGAAGGCGCGCGCGAGAAGGCCAGGCAGGGCAAGCTGGCGTTCGGCACCGTCGACAGTTGGCTGGTGTGGAACTTCACGAAGGGCGAGCTGCACGTGACCGACGTGACCAACGCGTCGCGCACGATGCTGTTCAACATCCACACGCGTGAATGGGACGACGAGCTGCTGGCCGCGCTCGACATCCCGCGCAGCATGCTGCCCGAGGTCAAGGCGTCGTCGGAAGTCTACGGCCACACCAAGACCACCGTGTTCGCCTCCAAGCTGCCGCTGGCCGGCATCGCGGGCGACCAGCAGGCCGCGCTGTTCGGCCAGATGTGCACGAGCTCCGGGATGGTGAAGAACACCTACGGCACCGGCTGCTTCCTGATGATGAACACCGGCGAGAAGCCGATCGAGTCGAAGAACAACCTCGTCACCACGATCGCCTGGCAGGTCGGCGATCAGGTCAACTACGCGCTCGAAGGCAGCATCTTCATCGCCGGCGCGGTGGTGCAGTGGCTGCGCGACGGGCTCGGCATCATCAAGACCGCCGGCGAGATCGAAAAGCTCGCGGCCAGCGTGCCGCACACCGACGGCGTCTACCTCGTGCCGGCCTTCGCCGGCCTCGGCGCGCCGCACTGGAACGCCCGCGCGCGCGGCTCGCTGTTCGGCGTCACGCGCGGCACCACCGATGCGCACCTGGCGCGCGCCGCGCTCGACGCGATCGCCTACCAGTCGCTCGACGTGCTGGCCGCGATGGAAGCCGATTCGGGCATCAGCATCGGCGAGTTGCGCGTGGACGGCGGCGCGAGCGCCAACAACCTGCTGATGCAGTTCCAGGCCGACCTGCTCGGCGTGGACGCGGTGCGTCCGCAGATCACCGAAACCACCGCGCTCGGCGCCGCGTATCTGGCGGGCCTGGCGATCGGCTACTGGGAAAACCTCGACGCGGTGCGCAGCCAGTGGCAGCTCGACCAGCGCTTCTCGCCGTCGATGCCGGCCGATCAGGTGACCACCGCGCTGGCCGGCTGGCAGCGCGCGGTGCGCGCCGCCAAGGCGTGGGCCGACGACACGCAGTAAACTGCGCGCCCGCCGCCGCGCGCGACAGACACGCGCGGCGGGCGAGACGCAACCATATCGATAACTAGCAGGCGGGCCGTGCCACGCGCGAGTCCGCCGCATTGGTAGAGAGACACTGACATGTCACCTTATATTGCGGAGTTCATCGGCACGGCGATCCTCGTGCTGCTCGGCAACGGCGCCGTCGCCAACGTGCTGCTCGCGAAGACCAAGGGCCGCGGCGCGGACCTGATCGTCATCGTGATGGGCTGGGCGATGGCCGTGTTCGTCGCCGTCTACGTCACCGCGAAGTTCAGCGGCGCCCACCTCAACCCGATCGTCACCATCAGCCTCGCGCTGGCGGGCAAGTTCGCCTGGTCGAAGGTGGCCGGCTACGTGGCCGCGCAGATGCTCGGCGGGATGGCGGGCGCGCTGCTGGTCTGGCTCGCCTATCGTCAGCACTTCGCCAAGGAGGTCGATCCCAACCTGAAGCTCGCGGTGTTCTGCACCGCGCCGGCGATCCGCAGCGTGGCGCACAACGTGCTGACCGAGGCGATCTGCACGTTCGTGCTGATTCTCGGCGTGCTGTATCTGGCCGCGCCGCAGGTGGGGCTCGGCGCGCTCGACGCACTGCCGGTGGGCCTGCTGGTGCTCGGCATCGGCATCTCGCTCGGCGGCCCGACCGGCTATGCGATGAGCCCGGCGCGCGATCTGTCGCCGCGCATCATGCACGCGCTGCTGCCGATTCCGGGCAAGCGCGACAGCGACTGGCGCTATGCGTGGATTCCGGTGCTGGGGCCGCTGGCCGGCGGTGCGGCGGCGGCGTGGCTGTACCTGGCGCTGCATCAGACGCACTGAACGCCCGGTGCGCGGCGCGGGCGGGGGGCAGATTGCCGGCCCGCGCCTCGATCTGCCCCGATCGTTCGCTTTTCCGCCCCGGCCGCTCCGGCCAGCCGCGCATCCCGCGCGCTTCCCTCGTGCTTCCCTCGCCCGATCTCCCGTCAAGCCCAAACGACAACGCCGCCGCGCCGGAGACCCGGCTGGCGGCGGCGTGCCCTGCGCGTCGCTCGACGCGACACCCTGTTTTTACTGCGGCAGATCCCAGCGCGGCGGCGTTTCGGCGTTGATCGTCACGCGAAACGCGCGCGCTTCCGAATCGCCGGGATTGCGCAGCGTGTACGCCTGATCGGCGTCGAACACGATCGCGTCGCCGGTCGCCAGCAGTTGGCGGCGGTCGTTGACGGCCACTTCGAGCGTGCCTTCGCTGACCACCAGGTTGATCGTCGTGCCCGGTGCGCGGCGCACGCCGGTTTCGGTATGCAGCGGCGCGACGCGCAGCTCGTGGAATTCTGCCGTGGCCGGCTCGCCTTCCGGATACAGCGCCCGCGACGAGAACCGGCCGTTCGAACCGATCACGCGCACCGCGCGCTCGGCCGGCAGATGCTCGAAGCCGAGCACCGCGTGGCGGCGCAGGAACGCGGCCACCGATACCTTCAGCGCCGCCGCCACCTTGCAGAGCACCTTGATGGACGGCACGCTGCGCGCCGATTCGATCTGCGCGAGCATCGCCCGCGACACGCCGGACAGGCGCGCCAGCGCGTCCAGCGACAGTTGCCGCTCGGCGCGCAGCCGGGCGAGGTTGACGCCGACCTGGCGCTCCAGCGCGTCGAACGATTCCTGCGGGGCGCCCAGCGCCGGCGCGGCCGCGCGGTCGGCGGTTTCGCGGTCGCGCACCAGCGCGAGGGATGACTGCATGGTTTGCCTCCAGCGCGCAGGATGCGCGCAGCGAACTCGATTGCAGGCAAGACTAGCATCGGGGTTCGGGGCGGCAAACGAAGTTATCTTCACACTGTTATCAGCATCGCAGAGGAATCGTCAGTGCCGGCGAGCCCGATGCCGCCGCCTTTGCCGCGCGATCGATCCGCCGCCATTTTTCATCGTCGTGACGGGGCCGGATCGCGCCGGCCCCTGCCCCCGCCGGCCGTCGCGCCGGCGCAACCCGGCCGCCCCGCCCTGCGG
>NZ_JAAGPF010000244.1 GCF_017104645.1 Burkholderia sp. Ac-20379 | reverse complement strand
AAAAAAAAAAAAACAAAAAAAAAATGTCGACGATCTACCAATATTATAAGTCAGCACATGTGATTATCTATCATCCTTATAACTCCAATCTTTCTTTAACATATTCTTATCTTATGATTCTCTACTTCATCCTATTCAGACCCCTGTGTCCACATCATGCATCTCCGTCTCTCACATTCTTGTGAACTATTTCTTAGCTGATTAGTCTAGTATTCACTGCACACCATTGCATT
>NZ_JAAGPF010000243.1 GCF_017104645.1 Burkholderia sp. Ac-20379 | reverse complement strand
GGTCTGCGTCCGCGCCGCGCATACGCCGTACAGGTCGCGCACGAGCGGCGGGGTGTCGTACGCGCCGGGCGTTCGGCCCGGCGTCGTCAAGACCAGTTCGCCCGGCCCCGGCGCCTCGATCGAGAGCGTGACCTCGAGCGCATGGGCGGCCGGGTCGAGCGTGATGTCGTAATGCACCTTCATTGCGCGCCCCGTCATTCGATTCTGAGGAAACCGGGGGCGGCTTGTCCCGCCGCTTCCCCCGGGTTTCCGATACGCACGCCTCTCAGGCCCTGCACCGCGGCGCCGTCGACCGTCACATCGATCGACAGCACCTGGTTCTTCGTCGGATACGAGTCGCCCGGCACCGTATAGGCGACGTCGTCCCGGCATCCGGTGACGGTCGCGCGCACGCTGCCGGGCGCGCCGTCGAAACTGACGGTCGGCAGGCCATCGGGCCCGCCGAGGCTGGCGCCGCGGCAGATCAGCGCCATCGGCACGCGCGCCTGGCCACGCCGCACCGCCGGCGGCAGCAGCGCGCCGTTGCTCGCCAGCGTCATCGGCACGCCCGCCGGATTGGCCGGCGCGGGCTTGCCGGCATACGCCGCCCACAACGCCGCGTGCCACATCTGCAGCGGCTGCGGCGAGGGGTTCGGCGGCTCGCCCGCGCAGCCCTGCCGGCTCAACGGGCTGCCGACCGGAATCGCCGCCAGGGTGAGCTGCATCTCGAAGGTGGCCGCCACCTGCGCCGCATAGCCGATCGGCTCGCCGTCGATGCGGATGTCGCCCACCGTGAAGCCGAGCCCGGCCGGCACCTCGAACACCGCGTGCAGGATGAAGTTGCCGGGCAGCGGGCGGCCATGCGCATCGTCCAGCGCGAGCGCGCCGCGCGTCACGCGCCAGTAGTGCTGCGGCCGCGCGCCGGGCGGCGCCTGAT
The DNA here is from genome assembly GCF_017104645.1 of Burkholderia sp. Ac-20379. Lineage (GTDB taxonomy): Bacteria > Pseudomonadota > Gammaproteobacteria > Burkholderiales > Burkholderiaceae > Burkholderia. The sequence goes on along the minus strand of NZ_JAAGPF010000243.1, from coordinate 10,453 downwards.
CGGGCAGCGCGTAGCGGCCGAAATCGGGCATCTGCATGTAGAAGCCGGGCGGATCCGCAATCGTGATCTTCCGGCACTCGCCCACCAGCGCATTGACGTCGCGCCCGATGCGCGGATCGCTGTGGCGGTGCGGCTGGCCGATGCGCGCGCAGCACAGCAGATGCTCGGGATCGAGCGGCTCGCCGCAGCGCTGGATCGTGGCCGCGCCGGCCAGCCCGGCGATGCCGGTTTGCAGCGTGTTCGGCGTGCTGGTCAGATGCATCGCGCCGCCGCCGTCGCGGCCCGGCCAGCGCTCCGGCCCGCGGTTCCAGACGTTCAGCGGATCGTAGGCCGGCGCGCCCGTGGACGGATCGATCACGGCGCGGCCGGCCGCGTCGCGCAGGATCAGGTCGTCGAGCTGGATCGACGGGTTGTCGAGCGTCGTGCGGTACAGCTCGGCCACCGCCTCGGGCGCGGCCTGCCACAGCGCGAACCAGTATTCGGGGCTCTCGCAGGTGAAATCGATCCGCAGGATCCGGTTGCTGACCGGGTCGCGCAGCACGCTCCATTCGCAGTATTCGTCCTGCCAGCCGCGCGGGCCGTAGGGGCCGTAGGCGGCGGCGCCCGCATGCGGCGCCGCGAACGTGCGGCGGCCGGGCGCGGTAGGCGACGGCGTCCACCCGTAATCGGCGAGCTGGGCGATGCGCGCCGGTTGCGGCGCGTCGGGCCCGTTTGCGCGCTCGTGGCGAGCGATCCGGCCCGGCATCGCCGACCAGCGCACGGCCTGCACGCGCGCATCGCGCGGCAGCGCCGTGGTCAGCGGGTTGAAGTAGTACGGCGTATTCGACGAGTTGCTCGCCTGCCACGGGTTGCCGACGATCGCCTGCTGCGAGATCGCGTCGAGGTATTGCGTCCAGAGCGCGCCGAACGCGTGCAGGGCCGCCGGATCGCCCGCCAGATCGCGGCTGGCCTGATCGGCCGGAGAGCGGAATGCGGGGAGCGGGCTTGCCATGTCGACCTCGTGAGCACGACGCACGGCCGCTGGCGGCGGATACCGTACGCTGCCGCGCGCGTCGTCGGCGACGTCGTCGCGCGGCGGTCATCCATAGCGAGTTGCGTGCCAGAACGCGGCACGCCTTGCCGGGCGGGGGATTGCGGGGAATTGAAGGACGTTTGGACGGGCGCGGCGCGCGCGGCATCGGACGCAGGCGGCCGGGGCGGCGCGGCCCGGCGGACGGAATCGTCCACCGAGGGCAGGCGGTCGCATTCGGGCGTTGGCCGGCTATCGAGGCCACGCGGCCGGGAACGTCACCCGCCTCGTCCCCTCCCCGCCGCCCTCACGCCACCGGCCGCGCCTCGCGCAGCGCGGCAAGCCGCGCCACCGCCCGCTGCGTGATCGGCGAGGCCTGCAGCGGCGGCGTGCCGCGCAAGGCGCGTTCGAGCGCCAGGATCGCCTCGGCCGGCTGGCCGCGTTCGTCGAGCAGATCGGCCAGATGCGTCGCGGCGGCAACCCGGGCCGGCACCGAGCCGATCGCCAGCGCCGTCGCGATCGCGCTGCGCAGTTCCTGCTCGGCCAGCGCGAATTCGCCCTGCGCGCGCCGCGCGCGGGCGCGCACGATCAGCAGCTCGCCGAGATAGACGCGCTCCTGCCGCTCCAGCACGACGTCGAGCGCGGTGTCGATCATCCGCGCGCAATCCGCGTGGCGGCCCGCGCGCAGCAGCAGTTCGCCGTGATGCCAGGCCATGAACGAATAGAACAGCGCGCCGCCGTGATCGATCATCCGCTCGAAGCCGCTCAGCATCAGCGGCTCGGCCGCCTCGAACGCGCCGCGGCTCGACAGCCAGCAGCCGCGCAGCACCTCGCCCACGCCCTGATAGAACGCCAGCCCCGCCTGCTCGGACGCGCTGGCCAGCTCCGCCGCGAGCTCGCCGAGCCGCGCGTCGTCGTCGAACAGGCAGGCGAGCCAGGCCGCGCCCTGCAGGTTCAGCACGTGCGCGAGCGCGTTCTCGTGGCTTTGCGCGACGCGCGCGCACAACACCGTCATCGCATGCCGCGCGCGATCCTCGGCGCCCGTCTGGAAACAGGTGAGCCCTTCGAAGGTCAGCGCGAGCCCGGCCAGATCGAGGCCCTGCGCGCCGACGCGATGATCGTCGAGGCCGATCCCGAGCAGGTTGCCGCGCGCGAGGCAGGCCAGCGCCTCGCTGCTGTCGCCGAGCCAGAACAGCGTGTTGGTCATCGCGATGTGCGCCTCGTCGAGCCGGTCGAGCGTGCCGATCCGCTGCGCGCGCTGCAGCAGATCCTGCGCGCTCGCGCGGGCCTCGCTCAGTTGCATCGTGGTGAGCTGGGTCGTCCAGACGCCGAACTGCACCGAGGCCAGTTCGCCGTCGTCGCACACGCCCTCGCCCGCCGCGATCGCCGCCGCGTAGGCCGCGCTCGCCTCGGGATACAGCCAGCCGTGCACGCTGCGCAGGCTCACGCCGAGCGCGAGATTGGCCTCGAAACGCAGCCGCCGCCACGCGGGCGCGTCCGCCTCGTCGCCGTCCGGCAGGCCGTCGAGACAGCGCCGCAGCAACGGAATCGCCTCGCGGAACTGCGCGGCGCGGATCCGCGCCTCGGCCTGCGCGAGATCGCTGCGCGGATCGGCGGCGCGCTCGGCGCGCGCCTTGAGCCGGCGCTCGACCGTCTTGCGGCTCACGCCCAGCAGCGCCGCCGCCGCGGTCTTGTTGTTGCCGCTGCGCGCGAGCGCGCGGTCGATCATCAGGTATTCGGCGGCCGCCAGCTTGTCCTCGCCGTCGAGCAGCAGCAGGCGGTCGGCCAGTTGCTCGCGCCATTGCGCGTCGGGCGCCTCGGCGGCCAGAAACGGTTCGAGCATGTCGGCATCGACCTGCGTATCGGACGCGAGCACGCTGACGCGGCTGACCAGATTGCGCAGTTGCCGCACATGCCCCGGCCAGGCCTGACGGCGCAGCCGCGACATCGCCGCCGACGAGAAATCGATCGCGCGCGGCTGCTGGCCGGCGAAATGCTTGACCAGCGCGGGGATATCCTCGGCGCGCTGCTCGAGGCCCGGCACGTCGAGCACGAACACGGCCAGACGGAAATAGAGATCCTCGCGGAACCGGCCGGCCTGCGCGGCCTCGCGCAGATCGCGATGGGTGGCGGCCACCACGCGGCCCTCGAAGCGCAGCGGCGCCGCGCCGCCGATGGGCCGGAAGCTGCCGGTTTCGAGCACGCGCAGCAGCTTCGGCTGCAACGCCAGCGGCAACTCGCCGATCTCGTCGAGAAACAGCGTGCCGCGCCCGACCTGCTGGAGCAGCCCGGCGCGGTGCTCCGACGCGCCCGTGAACGCGCCGCGCACATGGCCGAACAGTTCGGCCTCGAGCAGGGTGTCGGGAATCGCGCCGCAGTTCAGGTCGACGAACGGTTCGTCCGGCGTGGCGCCGCGCGCGTGGATGCGCCGCGCGATCAGTTCCTTGCCGGAACCGGTCGGGCCCGTGACGAGCAGCGCGTGACGCGTCGGCGCCACGCGGTCGACCATCTCGATCAATTGCAGGAAGGCGGGGGAACGTCCGACCAGGGCCGGCTCGGCGAAGGCGGACGACAGTGCGGGGGACACCTCGGGGCGCGGGGTGCTCATCGCGACGCTCCGGCGGCTGAATGCGGCAAATGCAGCGAATGCAACAAATGCTGCGACTGAAAAACCGCATTCCGGCAGCGGAATGCGCGTTGCGATGCCATGACCTTCACCCCGAAACGATATTGCCTGATGGCCGTTGCGCTTGCGATCGCCTGATTGCGTCGCAGGCCGGCTCATTAAGACTTTAACGGCGGGCGCGCCGGTTTCTTGACACGTGGATTGAACGCCGGATTTTAAATGGGTTTGGGGCGGTGTCAAAAAATCAGCGGTTCGTTGCGCGCCCGCGTGCGACAGGGAATACGGGACACATCCGCGAGCGCCGCATCGGGTCCGATCGGCCGGTCGTGCGCGCATTGATCGACGATCGCCGCCCCGCGCTCTCCGCTTTCCGGCGAGGCAAACCTCGCATCCGGTCTATTCAACGACGCCGCATCGCGCGGCATGATGTCCGCACCGAAGACGGCGCCGGGATGGCGCCGTTCACTCTCATCCCGTGTGGACAACATCATGCCGAAAGCCTATTGGGTCGTCGCGATCCAGCAAGTCGACAAACCCGAACAACTCGTCGAATATTCGAAGCTCGCCGGCCCGGCGATCGCCGCCGCCGGCGGCCGCATTCTCGCGCGCGGCACCGCGCAACACGCCTATGAAGCCGGGCAACTGGCGCGCACCGTGGTGACCGAATTCCCGAGCCTCGAACAAGCGCTCGCCGCCCGCGAGGGCGCGGCCTATCAGGCCGCGCTGAAGGTGCTGGGCGATGCGGCCAAACGCGATTTCCGCATCGTCGAGGGCGTCGAGTAAGCGCCCCGGCCGGCGCCGGCATGGACACCCCGTTGGCGCGTCGCGTCACGCCGTCGTCCCGCCGCGCATCACGTCGCGCGCGCGGCGCCGAATGGCGCCAGTTCCGCGCGCAGCCGCGGCGCCAGGAAATCCAGCAGCCGGCGCAGCTTGACCGGCATCGGGCCATGCGCGGCATGCACCAACTGCACGGGAACGGGTTCGGTCTCGAACGCGCCGAGCACGATGCGCAGGCGGCCGGCCTCGATGGCGTGCCGTGCCTGATAGTGCAGCACGCGGACATAGCCGATCCCCGCCGCCGCCGCATCGACGCCCGAGGCCGCCGTGCCGACCCGAAGCCGCGGCTTGATCGCGACCGCCTCCACGCCGTCCCCGGCGGCGTCTTGGCGGCTGCGGAACTGCCATGCCGGCGCGAGCGTCGGCGCGTTCACGACCACGCACGGCATGCCGGCGAGATCCTGCGGCACGCCTGGCGCGCCATGCCGCGCGATGAGTTCGGGGCTGGCGCAGACCACCGCGCGCATCGCGCCCACCCGCGTCGCGATCAGGCCGCTCGACGGCAGCCGGCCGATGCGAACGGCCAGATCCACGCCGGCTTCCGCCAGGTTGACGTGGCGATCCGATTGGTCGAGCGCGATGTTGATGGCCGGAAACCGCGCCAGAAAATCCGCGAGATGCGGCAATACATGCAGGTGTCCGAACAAAACGGGCGCCGAGACGGCCAGCTCGCCGCGCGGCGCCGTGAATTCGCCCGACGCGTCGCGCTCCTGCGCATCGACCAGCGCCAGGATCCCGCGCGCGCGGGCCACGTAATCCGCGCCGGCGTCGGTCGGCTTGAGCCCGCGCGTGGTGCGCGTCAGCAACTGCGCGCCGATGCGCTGTTCGAGATCGTTGATCTTTCTCGTCAGCGTCGGCGCCGGTATGTGCAGCGCGCGCGCCGCGGCCGAGAAGCTGCCCGTGTCCACCGCCGCAATCAGCATTGTCATCGCCTCGATGCGATCCATTCCGTTCTCCGTCGGCTCGCGCCGTTTGCTCGCGGCCGGTCATGCCCGGATCCGGCCGATATCCTGCCTGCCGATGCAGGCCTCTCCCTTTCACGAGACACACCATGGAATCCAGTGCGAACCCGAAAGTCTTTCTGATCACCGGCGTCAATTCCGGCCTCGGCCGCGCGTTCGCCGGCGCGGCGCTGGCGGCCGGGCATCGCGTGATCGGCACCGTGCGCAGCGAAGCCGCCCGCACGGCGTTCGAGCTTCAGGCGCGCGGCAGGGCGTTCGGCGTCGTGCTCGACGTCACCGATTACGACCGCATCGGCCCCGCCATCGCGGACATCGTGCGCACCGCCGGCGCCGTCGACGTGCTGGTCAACAACGCCGGCTACGGCCACGAAGGCGTGCTCGAGGAATCGCCGCTCGACGAGCTGCAACGTCAATTCGCCGTCAACGTGTTCGGCGCGGTCGCGATGATCAAGGCCGTGCTGCCCGCCATGCGCGAGCGCCGCAGCGGCCGCATCGTCAACGTCACGTCGCTGGCGGGCGCGTTGAGCTTCCCCGGCATCGCGTACTACAGCGGCAGCAAGTTCGCGCTGGAGGGCATTTCCGATTCGCTGGCGCAGGAAGTGCGGCCGCTCGGCATCCACGTGACCGCGCTCGCGCCCGGCGCGTTCCGCACCGATTGGGCCGGCCGCTCGCTGGTTCGCAACGCGCGCAGCATCGCCGATTACGACGCCGTGTTCGGCCCGGTGCGCGACGCCCGCCGCGCCAAGGACGGCAGGCAGATCGGCAACCCCGAACAGGCCGCGCAGGTGCTGCTGCAACTGGTCGAGCATCCGGCGCCGCCGCGCCGCCTGCTGCTCGGCAGCGATGCGCTCGCGGCCAGCCGGCAGCGCATCGAGGAAACGGCGGCCAGCATCGATGCGTGGGCGGACGTGACGGCGTCCACCGATTTCGCGTCGTAGGCCGCCCAGGCGCACGCCGAACCGCAATGCCGAAAATTATGGCCCAGGCCGGCTGTGCATTTTTTAACAGCTAGTGCGCGCAAACAGCGGCTGTTCGCGGGCCGCCCCCCGCTCCAACATGCCGGGCGAGGCGCGACGCCTCCCCCCCGCAACCCGACCATCGACACCCATGAACCATCGCCCCCGAATCGCCGCGCTCGCGGCCGCCCTCGCCGCCCTGACCTTCGGCGAAGCCGCTCGCGCCGCGGATTACGGCCAGCTCGAACGCTGGCGCAGCTACACCGGGGTGACGTGGGAGGCTTCGGCTGGCACGCCGTTCGCCGATTCGGCGAGCGCACCGATCGCCGGGCTGCATACCGACGCACAAGGCCGCTACTTCGTCAGCACGCCGCGCTGGATGTCGGCGCGCGTGCCGTCGACGCTGAACCTGCTCGATACCGGCCCGACCTCCGGCCCGGCCCGCCTCACCGCGTTTCCGTCGGCCGCCGCGAACGCGCTCGACGCAGCCCCCGGCGCCGCGCTGCGCAGCGTGCTGGGCTTTTACGTCGATCGCACGAACGGCTGGCTCTGGGCGCTCGACATGGGTTATGTCGCCGGGGAAGGCGAGGCGCCCGCCGGCGGCCAGAAAGTGGTGATCCTCGACCTGCGATCGGGCGCGGAGGTGCGCCGCATTGCGCTCGACGCGGTGGCGGATCGCAAGGCCAGCTTCCTCAACGACATCGTCGTCGACGAGAAACGTCAGGTGGCGTATATCGCCGACAGCGGCGTGCGCGGCAACGATGCCGGGCTGATCGTGGCGGATCTCGCCGGCGGCACGGTGCGCCGCGTGCTCGACCGGGCCGCGGCCGTCCAGCCGGAACCAGGCGCCAAGGTGGTGTCCCACGGGCTGGACGTGCTGCCGGAGCATCCGCTGAACATCGGCATCAACGGCATCGCGCTATCCCCCGACGCCGCCACGCTCTATTGGACGGTCACCAGCGGCACGCACTTGCACGCGGTGCCGACCGCGATCCTGCGCGATGCGCACGCCGGCGACGGCCAGATCGCGGCGCAGGTCCAAACCCTCGGCGACGTCGGCGGCAATTCCGACGGCATCGCGGTGGACCGCCGGGGCAACGTGCTCGTCACGAACCTGACGAACAACGGCATCGTCGAATACAGCCAGCGCAGTCATGCCGCCAGGCTGATTGCGTCCGACGACCGCATCCACTGGCCCGACACGCTGACGGAACTGTCCGACGGCGATTTCCTGTTCACATCGAGCGGGCTCAACGAGCACTTCATGGGCGCGATCCAGGCCGGCAACGAGAACTACGACATCTGGCGCCTGCCGCGCAAGCCCTGACGCCTCGTCTTTCCCGAGCGGCGAATCCGCTACGCGGCGCGCCCGCGCGCCGCCGGATCCGTTGCACGACCCTTTCCTCGCCGCCCATGTCCGCTGCTCCCGCTGCCGCGCTGCCCGCTTCGTCCGGGCGCGCCCTGTTCGCCATCCTGCTGGCCGTCGGCCTGTCGATCCTCGATACGGCGCTCGCCAACCTCGCGCTGCCGGCCATCGCCGTGGATCTGCACACGTCGGCGGCCGCCTCCGTCTGGATCGTCAACGCCTACCAACTGGCGATGGTGGCGACGCTGCTGCCGCTCGCCGCGCTCGGCGCGCTGATCGGCCATCGGCGCATCTACCTGTTCGGCCTCGCGGTGTTCGTGCTCGCCTCGCTGGCGTGCGCCTGCTCGACCACGCTGGCGATGCTGACGCTCTCGCGCGTGCTGCAGGGCCTGGGCGCGAGCGGGATCATGAGCGTCAACACCGCGTTGATCCGCATCGTCTATCCGCCGGAGCGCCTCGGGCGCGGCATGGGCCTGAACACGCTGGTGGTGGGCATGGCGTACGCCGTCGGCCCCACGGTCGCCTCGACGATCCTGTCCGTCGCGTCGTGGCCCTGGCTGTTCGCCATCAACGTGCCGCTCGGCGGCCTCGCGTTCGCGTTCGCCTGGCCGTCGCTGCCCGATTCGCCGCGCGCGCGGCACCGCTTCGATGCGTTCGCCGCGATCCTCAACGTGACGACGTTCTCCACGCTCGTGTATGCGCTGAGCGAGGCCACGCAATTCGGCTCCGCCGCGAACACGCTCGTCACCGCCGGCGTGGCCGCCGCGGCCGGCGCGCTGCTGATCCGGCGCGAGGCGTCGCGCCCGGCGCCGATCCTGCCCGTCGACCTGTTCCGCAACCGCTCGTTCGCGCTCGCCACGACGGTGATCGCGACGGCCTATGCCGCGCAGGGGCTCGCGTTCGTCTCGCTGCCGTTCTATCTGGAGCGCGTCCAGCATCTCGACGCGGTGCGTACCGGCTTCATCATCACGCCGTGGCCGGTGTGCGTCGCGCTGGCCGCGCCGCTCGCCGGGAGGCTCGCCGACCGCCATGCGCCGAACCTGCTCGGCGCGATCGGGCTGGCCTGCCTCGGCATCGGCCTCGCCTCGCTGGCGCTGCTGCCCGCCCATCCGAACGCGTTCGAGATCGGCGTGCGAATGGCGATCTGCGGCGCGGGGTTCGGGTTCTTCCAGTCGCCCACCTCCAAGGCGCTGATCGCCAGCGCGCCGCCTGCCCGCAGCGGCGGCGCCAGCGCGATGCTCGCCACCGCCCGCCTGATCGGCCAGGCCACCGGCGCGGCGCTGGTGGCGCTGTGCTTCAGCGTGTCGGCCGTGCATGGCTCGACCGTCGCGCTCGCGATCGGCGCCGGCTTTGCCGCGCTCAGTTCGGCGCTGAGCTGGCTCGCGCTTGCCGCGGCCTGAGCCGGCGCCCGTGCGTCCGCGTCACGCCGTCGAATCGATTCTTCATTGTTGGAGGAGTTGCCCCATGTCGTCCCGATCGAAAACGCCCGCACCGTTGCGCTGGTTCGTCGTGCGAGCCTGCCGCCTGATGATCGCCGCCTGGCTCGCGAGCGCAGCGCTGCCCTCGCCCGCACTCGCCGCCGGCGACGCGTACGGGCCCGAGCTGGAAGGCGCGGCGTACCCGTTCCCGGTGCAGGTCTTCAGCTTCCCGTCGCAGCGGCAAACGCTCAGGATGGCCTATATGGACGTGCAGCCGTCGCATCCGAACGGCCGGACGGCGGTGCTGCTGCACGGCAAGAATTTCTGCTCGGCGTCGTGGGACACCACGATCCGCGACCTGCGCGACGCGGGCTATCGCGTGGTGGCGATCGATCAGATCGGCTTCTGCAAATCGAGCAAGCCCGCGCACTATCAGTACAGCTTCCAGCAACTGGCCGCCAACACCCGTCAGTTGCTGCACGCGATCGGCGTCGATGGCTACACGCTGATCGGCCACTCAACGGGCGGCATGCTGGCGGTGCGGTATGCGCTCATGTATCCGGGCGACGTGCGCCGGCTCGTGCTGGTCGACCCGGTGGGGCTCGAGGATTGGAAGGCCAAGGGCGTGCCGGCGCAAACCGTCGATCAGTGGTACGAAAAGGATCTGAAGACCACGGCCGACAGCATCCGGAAATACGAGCAGGCGGTGTATTACAACGGCCACTGGGATGCCGCGTTCGAGCCGTGGGTGCAGATGCTGGCCGGCCTGTATCGCGGCCCCGGCAAGGCGCTGGTGGCCTGGAACTCGGCGCTCGTGTTCGACATGATCTACACGCAGCCCGTGATCGGCGAGTTCGGCCTGCCCGAACCGCCCACCCTGCTGATGATCGGCGACAAGGACACGACGGCCATCGGGCTCGACGTCGCCCCGCCCGCCGTGCGCGCCACGCTCGGCCACTATCCGCAACTCGCGCGCGATGCGGCCAAGGCGATCCCGCATGCCACGCTCGTCGAGTTTCCGGCGATGGGCCACGCGCCGCAAATCCAGGATCCCGAAGCATTCGACGATGCGCTGCTGAAGTGGCTCGCGTCGAACTAGCGGCGCGGAGCCGGGCAGTCACTCTCGCGCCGGCGCAGGCGCGCGCAGCTCGCCACGGCTCGCCCCTCACGCCTGCCCCCTCACCCGCCCCACGTCCGCCACGGCCCGCACTACACCCCCGACCGGCACGCTCGCACCCGCCATACCCCCGCACATCGCCGTGCGCGCGCCGCACTGCCA
>NZ_JAAGPF010000242.1 GCF_017104645.1 Burkholderia sp. Ac-20379 | reverse complement strand
GCCCGGGCGGCCATGACGCGGCGCGCGCGCGGGGGCGAGCAGCGCGTCGTTGGCGATCGCCTTCGACAGCGCCGAGCGCAACGCGAGGCAGCGCGCCGCCTCGTCGCCGCCCTGCGTGCGCAAGCCGGCCACCGCGGCGGGCGCGGGGGCGGCCAGCACGGAGGAGAGCGCGATCGCGTCGGTCCAGCCGACCCATTCGCTGAGCCGGTCGGGCAACGGCAGCGCGGTGCGCGGCACGTCGGGCTGGCCGAGGCGCGTCAGAAGTCGGATGAGAGCCGGCGCGTTCAGTGAGGTGCGCGGCGGGGTGGGCAACATGCTGCGAACGAGAAAAAAAGGCAGCAGTTTACACAACGGCGCGGCCCGCCACGCGGTTTTAGGTGGCGGGCCGTGCAACGCGGGGCTGCGGGCGGTGCGGCGAGGGGCTGCGGATGCGCTTCCGGCAAGGCGCGCAGGCCGTCAGGCCGCACTCAGCGCCTTCTTCATGAAGTAGCGCGAAAAGCCGGTCGGATAGTCGGGCAGTTCGGCGAAACAGGCATAGCCGAGCCGTTCGTAGAACGGCCGCGCCTGAAAGCTGAAGGTGTCCAGCCAGGCGTGATGGCAGCCGCGCGCGACGGCTTCCTGCTCGGCGAGCCGCATCAGGTGCGTGCCCACGCCGCCGCCGCGCGCCGCTTCCGGCACCACCAGCAGTTGCGTGAACAGCCACTCGTAGCCGGTCACGCCCCACAGGCCGCCGACGATCCCGCCGCTCGCATCGCGCAGCGCGACGACGAGCGGGCGATGGCCGGCCGGCGCGCCGCTGGCGTGCGCGTTGTACTGCACGAGCGGTTCGACGATGCGTTTGCGGACAGCCTCGTCCGCCTGATCGGTCAACGTATAGGTATAGGTCATGGTCGTTCGATCCGGTGAAGGGGAGGCGCGGCGGCCGGGCCCTCCGGTTCGCCGCGCGAAACGTCAGATATAGCGGACGGGCGCGCGGCTTGCAACGGCGCGGCGCCGCCAGCAGCAAACCGGCCGGCTGACTGCCCGCCTGACATATGCCTGTCGGCATGCCGCTATACAATCCGGCGCTCGCAATCAGGCATCGACACGAGTATTCATGACCCGTCCGGACCCGGCCGACCGCGCCACCCCGCAGCTCGCCGATTTTCTCTGTTTCGCCGTGTATTCGGCCAATCTGGCCTTCGGCAAGGCGTACAAGCCGAAGCTCGACGCGCTCGGGCTGACCTACACGCAGTACATCACGCTGGTGGCCGCGTCCGAGAGCGAGGCGCAGACGGTCGGCCAGCTCGGCGAGCGCCTCTACCTCGAATCGAACACGCTGACGCCGATCCTCAAGAAGCTGGAATCGCTCGGTTACCTGGCGCGGCAGCGCGCGCAGCACGACGAGCGGCAGGTGCTGATCAGCCTGACGCCGCAAGGCTGGCAGTTGCGCGAATCGTTGGGGAAGGTGAGCCTGGCCGACGCGAGCGGACTGTCGGCCGAGGAGTTCGACGCCACGCAGAAGGCGGTGGCGCGGCTGCGCGACCGGCTCGTGGCGTCGGTGCGGGACGGCGCTTGAAGGCCGTCTGACGATCAGCGGGCGCCGCGCGAATGCGACGCCCGCCGATCACCGGTTGCGGACGCGAGCATCCGCGCCGGTTCCGGCCGTCCCGCCATGCGGCGCGGGGCGGCCGGCAACGCTCAGGCTGCCGCGCCGCGGCCCGGCTGCGGCCGGTTCGAGGTCAGCGCCGAGATCGCCAGCGTCACGACGATGTTCACCGCCAGCGCGATCAGGCCGATATAGAGCGTGTAGGAGCCCGAACCGAGGTGCAGCGTGTACACCGGCTTCAGGCCCTGCGAGGCCGCCAGCGCGGTGCCCACCACGATCCCCGCCAGCCAGCCGATCAGCAGGCCCGTCGAGCTCAGGCGGCGCGTGTACAGCGAGAACACCACCGCCGGCAGGATCTGCAGGATCCACATCCCGCCCAGCAGTTGCAGGTCGATCGCGTACTGCGTCGGCGCGGCGACGATGAACACCAGCGCGCCGAACTTCACGATCAGCGACACCAGCTTGGCCGTCGAGGCCTCGCCGGCCGCCGATTGATTCGGCGACACCAGCGGACGCCACAGGTTGCGCGTGAACAGGTTCGCCGCGCCGATCGACATGATGGCGGCCGGCACCAGCGCGCTGATCGCGATCGCGGCGGCGGCGAAGCCGACGAACCACGACGGGAACAGCGTGTGGAACAGCGCCGGCACCACGTCGGTGGGCGACTTGACGTGGATGTCCGCGGCGATCGCCATGTAGCCGAGCAGCGCGATCAGGCCCAGCAGCACCGTGTAGGCCGGCAGGAAGATCGCGTTCTTCTTGACCGTGGCGGCCGAGCCCGAGGCGAGCACGCCCGTCATCGTGTGCGGATACATGAACGCCGCCAGCGCCGAACCGAGCGCGAGCGAGGCATACGCCGTGAATTGCGTCGGCTTGAGCAGGATGCCGGTCGGGCCGCCCTTGGCCGCGAAGTGCGCGTCGGCCAGTTCGAACACGTGCGCGTAGCCGCCGAGCTTCACCGGGATCAGGCAGACCGCCGCGATCACCACGATGTAGATCATGATGTCCTTCACGAACGCGATCATCGCCGGGGCGCGCAGGCCGCTCGTGTAGGTGTAGAGCGCGAGGATCAGGAACGCGATGACCAGCGGCAGCTCGCCCGACACGCCGAGGCCCTTGATGACCACCTGCATGCCCACCAGTTGCAGCGCGATGTAGGGCATCGTCGCGACGATGCCGGTGATCGCCACCGCTGCGGGCAGCCACTTGCCGCCGAACTCGCCATGCACGTAGTCGGCCGCCGTGATGTGGCCTTTCGCGTGCGCCACCTTCCAGAGCTTCGGCATGACCGCGAACACGAATGGGTAGACCACGATCGTGTAAGGCAGCGCGAAGAAGCCGTAGGCGCCCACCGCGTACACCAGCGCGGGCACCGCGATCACCGTGTAGGCGGTATAGAAATCGCCGCCCACCAGGAACCACGACACCACCGTGCCGAACTGGCGGCCGCCGAGGCCCCATTCATGCAGTTGCGTGAGATCGCCGCGCTTCCAGCGCGCCGCGACGAAACCGAGCACCGTGACGAGTGCGAAGAATGCGATGAAGACGGTCATCGCGACCGGATCGATCGAATAGCCGTCGTTCATTTTTCGCTCCGGTAGACCAGAAACAACAGCACGGACGTAACCGGAATCCACAGCAATTGATACCAGTAGAACATCGGCAGGCCTGCAAACGACGGCTGGCCGTAGTTATAGAACGGCAGCCATAAAAGCGCGACATACGGAATCAGCAGCGCGACCCAGACCCATAGCGGTTTCCGTTTGCGTGCATCGTCTTGAGGGCTGTCTGCCATCGGTCTCTCCTCCTGCGTGGTGGGCTTCGTATCGGGATTATTGAGTTAAGCGAATCGGCCGTGAATCGGGCCGATTGCGATGAAGCGGCTCGATTGTGAGCCATTCTGAGATAGCTTGCAGTAGCCAAACGAATGTCGTTGCCGTCATCGGACGAAATTGAAATGGTTTTCTTTCAAATTGCTTTTGAATAAGCCATCAATGCTTACGAATTAATTTCATTCAATTGCCAGACCGGTAAGACCAGTTAGGCATGCGCAGTATGGATGCGCTTTACGCATGGGCTTTTTACAGCCGAAAATACGGCTTTTTACCGGGTAAAAATCGCGCCCGCTCAACCGGACGATAACGTCATGACTACTTCGCAGCCCGTTGCATTGGTGACCGGGTCGACATCCGGCATCGGCGCGGCCATTGCCCGCCGGCTTTCGAACGATGGGTTTTCAGTTGTCCTGCATTCGCGCAATTCGGTGGACGTGGGGCATGCGCTGGCGCGCGAACTCGGCTCGGCCGCCTATGTGCAGGCCGACCTTGCCGACGATGCCGACCGCGTCCGGCTCGTGCGCGAGGCGGTGGCCGAGTGGGGCCGGCTCGACGTGCTGGTCAACAACGCGGGCATCAGCCGCGTGATTCCGCATGCCGATCTCGCGGCGGCCACGCCGGACGTCTGGCAGGAACTGCACGAGATCAACGTGGTGGCGCCGTTCCGGCTGATCGCCGAGGCGCAGGCGGCGCTGAAGGCGGCCGCCGCGCGCGGACGGCCCGGCTGCGTGGTGAACGTCAGTTCGCATGCGGGCGTGCGGCCGAAGGGAGCGTCGATTCCGTACGCGGCCACCAAGGCGGCGCTCAATCATGTGACGCGCTTGCTGGCGGTGTCGCTCGCACCCGAGATTCGCGTCAATGCGGTCGCGCCGGGGCTGGTCGATACGCCGTTGACCGCCGACTGGACCGCAGCCCAGGCGCTATGGCGCGAAAAAGCGCCGATGCGGCGCGCGGCCGGCCCGGACGATATCGCGCAGGCGGTGGCGTGGCTGGTTGCTTCGGATTACTTGACGGGGGAGATCGTGATGTCGGATGGGGGGCTGAATTTGATGTAGGGGCGGTGAACTGCCCCCGGGGGCGTCGAACGGCGCTCGGTACTTCCGTATTTCAATACGAATAGCCTTGAATGCCGTAGTTCGTGTCGTGGCGGCGGCCCCACCAGATCAGGTAGGCGTTGTCCTCGCCGCGAGCGCGGAACCAGTTGCTGTCCGCGTCGATCGGCGTGAGCTTCGATGGCGGCAGAACGACAACAGCGGTTGGTTGATTGGCGTCGGTGGTGCCTGCGACGAGTGCGTTGCCGCCGAAATGATTGACTCGGCCGATGGCGAGTGCGATGTCGGTGAGGGCGGTGCCGGCGCCCATATCGCCAAGCAGGGCCGGCGTGTTGAAGACTTGCTTCGAGTAGTCGAATTCCGGCAGCGTTTCCGTGAGTGTTTGCGACAGCGAAGCGAGGCGGGCGGATGCCGCATCGCTGCCTTTGCCTGTGTCGTGCACGACGAACTGAATGCTGGCGGGATCGACACGGGCGTTGCTGGCGGCTTGCGCGATCGTCGCCTTCCAGGCCTGAACGGCGCGTGTCGTGCCCGGTTTGGCTTCGTAGTCGCCGACCTTGGCCGTTGCCGCCTTGCCGATCCAGGCCAGCGGTTCGCGTTCCGTCTTGAGGTCGGGGCCGGCGAGGAACAGGACCGTGAGGTTCTCGTTCATCTGCTCGTCCTTCGGCGGGAAGCTGGGTGCGTCCCAGCTCATGACCCACACGCTTTCCTGTGGATGCGTCTGCAGATAGTCGAGCGCGGCGTTCAGCGACGTGAAGCCGGCGTTGGCGTCGCCAGTGTGTGTCTGGATGTCGGCCGGCAAGTCCTTGCTCCAGAGGTCCTTGGCCGACGGGTTGCCGATTTCGAAGTAATCCTTGATTTGGTAAGCGAGGTAATCCTTCGCTTCCTTGGGGGTGAGGCGAGGCGGAATGGCGAACTCGACGCGGATGCCGGCCAGTTCACGCCAATGGCGTTTGCTGGAGGGTTGAACGGTATAGAAGTAGTGCCCGTTGAGGACGTATTTTTCGGCGAAAAGAACTAAAAATGAATCGATATATTTTTCGTAAAATCCGTCGAAAATTTCGCGCCCGTTGTTGCCATCAGCAATGCCAGCGACGGGGCGGACTGAACTGAATGACTTTGGGTCTTTCCTGACCATGTCGTCGTTGTTGTTAGGGTTGACGAGTCCCATGGTCCACAGCAATTGCCATTCCGTCGGATAGTCGCGCCGCTGCAGCGGATTAAGCCATTCAAGCCCAACAACCTGTGCCATGAACGGCATTTTTTCTGCCGATGCAGGCGGGGAAATCGATTGCCCTGCATCGAGGCGCGGGCTTGAACACGCCGTGAGCAGCGAGAGGAGCGTGGTGCCAGTAACAGCAAGCCATCCGACTCGTTTCTTCATGTTTTTCCAATCGTTGGTCAAGCACGCCCGGATGTCGGTACGGAAGAGATGAGCACCGCGCCGCACGACGTCCTGTGTCCATCGAACGCCGCTGCGCGGCCTTCCACCTGAAAGTCGGAATCGCCTTCGACGATCACGCATTCCCCGTGTATCGGGCACGTGCAACGATCTCCGACGCGGGCCGTGGCGCGGCCCATGACTTCGCTGTTTGCCGCGCCGGATTCGACGCGGCCGCCGTGACTGTGTATGTCGCCTTCGCGAATGATGCCGCGCATGGTCCGCCTCAGTACGAATAGCCTTGAATGCCGTAGTTCGTGTCGTGGCGGCGGCCCCACCAGATCAGGTAGGCGTTGTCTTCGCCGCGAGCGCGGAACCAGTTGCTGTCCGCGTCGATCGGCGTGAGCTTCGATGGCGGCAGAACGACGACGGCGGTTGGCTGATTGGCGTCGGTGGTGCCTGCGATGAGTGCGTTGCCGCCGAAATGATTGACTCGGCCGATGGCTAGCGCGATATCGGTGAGGGCGGTGCCGGCGCCCATGTCGCCAAGCAGGGCAGGTGTATTGAAGACTTGCTTCGAGTAGTCGAATTCCGGCAGCGTTTCCGTGAGTGTTTGCGACAGCGAAGCGAGGCGGGCGGATGCCACGTCGTTGCCCTTGCCGGCGTCGTGCACGACGAACTGAATGCTGGCGGGATCGGCGCTGGCGTTGTGCGCGGCTTGCGCGATCGTCGCCTTCCAGGCCTGAACGGCGCGTGTCGTGCCCGGTTTGGCTTCGTAGTCGCCGACCTTGGCCGTTGCCGCCTTGCCGATCCAGGCCAGCGGTTCGCGTTCCGTCTTGAGGTCGGGGCCAGCGAGGAACAGAATCGTGAGGTTCTCGTTCATCTGCGCATCCTTGGGCGGGAAGCTGGGGGCGTCCCAATTCATGACCCAGACGCTTTCCTGCGGATGCGTCTGCAGATAGTCGAGCGCGGCGTTCAGCGACGTGAAGCCGGCGTTGGCGCCGCCGGTGTGGGTCTGGATGTCGGCCGGCAAGTCCTTGCTCCAGAGGTCCTTGGCCGATGGGTTGCCGATTTCGAAGTAATCCTTGATTTGGTAAGCGAGGTAATCCTTCGCTTTCTTGGGGGCGAGGCGAGGGGGGATGGCGAACTCGACGCGGATGCCGGCCAGTTCACGCCAATGGCGTTTGCTGGAGGGCTGAACGGTATAGAAGTAGTGACCGTTGAGGACGTATTTTTCGGCGAAAAGTCGTAAAAAAGAATTGATATATTTTTTATAAAATCCGTCGAAATTTTCCTCTCCATCGTTACCATAAGCAATACCAGCAACCGGGCGAACCGTGTTGAATGATTTCGGGTCGCTCCTGACCATATCATCGTTTTTATTCGGTTTGACAAGTCCGACCGTCCACAGCAATTGCCATTCCGTCGGATAGTCGCGCCGCTGCAGGGGATTAAGCCATTCGAGACCTACAACTTGCGCGAGGAAAGGCGTTTCCTTGGCGGATTGGGATGGCACTGGCGACGTATCGGGGGCTGCAGTGTCTGCCGTTGATGCTGCCCATGCGGTGGAAAACGAAAAAATAGCAATACCCATCAAAGCCGGTAGGCCGATCCACCTTGTCATGTTCTCTCCAACGCTGTGAGATTGTGCGCTGCTGCAGACTGCAACGATACCTGCTACAAGTAGTGCGCCTGAAAAAGTCAGCATGATTCGCTTCGACCGAGAGGCAATCAACCATCTCATGCGACCTCCCCGATGCCGAGTAGTTTTCCGCCTTGGCGCTTGTCATCGATAGATTCGGGTAGCCTTGCCTCCGGATCTTTGATCACCCAATCCTGCAAGAATTCGCCATCCATTTTTCCTTTGTCGAAATATGTCGAATAGGTGTTATTCGGATTATCGCTCGCCAAATCACCGCCAAACCGCCAGTCCGCTTCGATTCTGAATTGATTCAACTGCTTTGGCGAAATTCGACTCACCCCGATCGCCACATCGTAGGCCAGCGCCTTCTCCGCGTGCATCGGGTTGGTCATGATGGTCGAATGGTTTGTCGGGTTGTTCACGGCGGCATCGAGAATGTGCACGACCTGCTTGTTTCGCCATGCCTGATAACCTTCCGGCATCTGCGCATCGGGGCCGGCTTCGCCTACCACCACATCGTTCTGAACCCATTGGGGGTTGTTGTCGTGACGCGCTTCCATGCGCGCGATGGCGTGGTCCTCGTAGCGCTGCGAGGCTTCGCTATCCACGTCGCCGTGAGGCGCCATCTCGCCGGCGTGCTTGCCCTTGGCGCGATAGCTGTCGTAAGGATCGGCAGGATCCGCCACGGTCTTGCTCTTGTTGCGCGCGGCGGCCACCGGATCGTTGTCCTCGTTGAAATCGCTCGTCGCGTTCCCGTCCTTCACGCTGACGACGGCGCCGTAACGCATTGCCTGCGGCGCGAATGATTTCGGCAGGGCGGGTGCGTCGCACAGCACATTCCAGCCTTTCGGCGGATCGGCATTGGTGCGCATCATGCCGAGCGACGAGGTCGCCATCGTCACGATATAGAGCACCGGCGCCGCGGCAATCGTGCCGACCTTGCCGCGAGTGCCGGGCTACGTTGGCGCCATTCCGCGAGCAGCGTCGAGAGGATGTCGACGACGCTCAAGGTTCGGAACACGCGGGAATTGACGCGTTTGTCCATCATCGACAACGCATCGCTGATCGTCAGTTGATAGACGCACAATTCGCCATCGCTCTGGCCGATCTGCACGTTTTGAACGATCGCGTTGATGACCTGCAATTGGCCGCGATCGGTGACGAGCCGAATGGAGACAGGCACGCCGAGGAAAAGCCGCGGCGGCAGATCATGCCGAGGCGACACGCAAGTCAGATAACCGTGAATGCCGGTGATCAAGCCTTCGTGAATCCTGGCGTGTTGAAGCGCAAGCAGATGGCCTAGCTCGCCTTGCGCCTTGCCGAAATTCAACGCCACCGGCCTGCGGTTCCAGTCGACTGCCCCCGATGCGAAGCTGCTTATTGTTTCGCTTATCGACACAGCTGTTCTCTCAATATTGTTTGATTCTTGTTGGATTCGGCTGCCTGGTTGGCGCGGCCAATTTCACTCCTGTTTTTGTGACGCGATCATAACAAATTTGTGAAAATAGTTTGACCGGATTTGCCGATTTTTAAAGTTTTCAGGTCTAGTTTTGTCAAAACATAATGGCGACGAATCGTTTTCTGAGATCGCAGAATCACAAAATAAACAATCCCGGCGTACCGCGATCGTGCGATCGCAGTACGCCGCCGTTTCCGGTAAAACCTCAGCCCGCCACCGTCAACGCAAACGGCTTGAACCCCGCCGCGCGCACGATGTGCGGCACCATCAGCATCATCGCTTCCGTCGCCTGCGCCGATTCGATCGCGCCGAGATCGAGAACGTCGTGCGTCGGCCAGCCCAGTTCGATCAGCAGCCGCGTCACCTCGCGCTTGGCGTCGCCGTCGTTGCCGCTCAGGAACGCCTTCGGCGGCGTGGCCAGCGAGCCCGGCGCGGTCATCACGCTGAAATGCATCGTGTTCAGCGTCTTGACCACCTGCGTGCCGGGCAGCGCGGCCTGCAACTGTTCCCCGAGGCTGCTGCCCGCATAGAGCAGGCCGCCCGGCATGCCGTCGGGCAGGCGCGCGGTGGCATTGGCGAGATCGAGCAGGATGCTGCCCTTCAACGCATCGCCCAGCGCACCGAGACTTTCCAGCGCCACATGGCCGGGCAGGGCGTTGATCACGAGGCGCGACATGCCGGCCGCTTCCGCCAGCGTGGTGTGATGCACGGCCGGCCCGAGCCAGCGCGCCGCGCCGGCTTGCGGATTGCGATGGCCGACGGCGACGCGATGGCCGAGCTTGACGAGCGCTTGCGCGAGCGAGGTGCCGACGCGTCCCGCGCCGAGAATGCTGAGATTCATATGGATATCCTGATTGGTTTGCTGCAATGGGTTGAACGTTGGCGCGTGGCGCGTCAGGCCACGTCGCGCAGCGCGTCGATGCATTCGGCATGAATGCCGGGCGCGCAGGCGAGAAAATCGTCGCTGGCGAGCGTCCACGGTCGGCCGCGCAGGTCGGTCACCACGCCGCCCGCCTCGCCGATCAGCAGCGCGCCGGCGGCTTGTCCCGAGCGCACGTTGCTGTGCTGCCAGAAGCCGTCGATCTGTCCGGCCGCCACCTGCGCGAGCTGGAATGTGGCGGGCACGGTCATGCGCACCACGAGCGCCCGGCGCAGCATCGCCGTGATCGACGCCCCGATGCGGCGGTGCGTGGCGTCGCTTTCGCCGGGCTTGGCCTGGCCAGTGGTCACGATGGCGGCGCGCAGTTCCGTTTTGGCGGCGGCGCGCATCGGCACGCCGTCGACATAGGCCACGCCGCTGTCGCGCACCGCCGTGTAAAGCCGGCCGGCCACCGGCTCGTGGATCGCCGTGAGCACCGGCACGTTGTCGCGGATCAGCGTGGCGCTGACGCCCCATTCGGCGAGGCCATGCACATGGTTGACGTTGCCTTCGACGGGATCGACGAGCCACCATTCGCCGTCGGGCAGTGCGCCGCCTTCGAGTTCGTCCTCGACCCAGCGCGCGGCGGGGCGCGCCTGCGTCAGCAGCGGGCGCAGCACGGCGAGCGAGAGGCCGTCGTTGGCGTGGATCGCCTCGACCACGCCGGGCAATGTGTCCGGCGTGCGGGTGTGCGAGCTGAAGCGGCGCAGCATGGCGTCGCCCGTGGCCCGCACGGCGGCGACGGTGGCCGCCAGCAGCGCGCCGTCGGCCGCCAGGGTGCCAGCCTGCGCGGCAAGCCGGGCGGCGATGGGTTGATCGGGGTCCTGAGTCTTCATATCCGGTTGCACTCCTGAATGCGCATCGGCGCGAACAGGCTTCATTTTTCAGCGGCGAGTGATTAACATCAAATCACTTGTCGTTACCGCTGAGTTAACCCAAATGCAACTCGATATGAACCTGCTGGTGGCGCTCGACGCCTTGCTCGACGAAGGCAGCGTGGGCGGCGCGGCGGCGCGCATGCACGTCAGTTCGCCGGCGATGAGCCGCACGCTCGACCGCATCCGGCACATGACGGGCGACGCGATCCTGGTGCGCGCCGGCCGCGCGATGACGCCCACGCCGTACGCGGAATCGGTGCGCGAGGAGGTGCATGCGATCGTGGCGCGCGCGCAGGCCGTGCTGGCGCAGCAGCGCCATTTCGACGTGTCGCAACTGACGCGCAGCTTCGTGATCCAGTGTCACGACGCGCTCGCCTGCACCTTGGGGCCGGCGCTGCTGGCGCGCCTGCGCGAGGCCGCGCCGCACGCGAGCCTGCGCGTGCTGGCCGAGGCGTCGACCGATGCGCCCGAATGGCGGCAGGGGCAGATCGATCTGCATATCGGCGCGGCGATTCCCGCGCAGGCCGACATCCGGCACGCGGTGCTCGGCCACGACACGATGGTCGTGGCGATGCGCGCCGGGCATCCGCTGGCCGGGGGGCGGCTCACCGCGCGCCGCTATGCGGGCGCGGAGCACATCATCGTGTCGCGTCGCGGGCGGCTGCGCGACCCGGTGGACGAA
>NZ_JAAGPF010000021.1 GCF_017104645.1 Burkholderia sp. Ac-20379 | reverse complement strand
GCGTCCGACGCTGAACGCAGGGTCGGCGGCCGCGTACACCGCGCCCCGCGCGCCCGTCGACTCGCCGAGCAGCACCGTGACCTCGCCCGGAACCTGCTCGCTCGCTCCGCTGGCCGCGGCCGCCGCGCCGGGCGACCACAGCGCCGAACGGCGCGCCACCGCGTGCCCCTCGCGCTCGGCCAGCGCGGCCACTTCGTCGAAACGCTGCGGATGACGCGGCACCAGCATCAGCAGCGCGCCCGGCGTGGTCATGGCCGCGAACGCGCGCAGCACCAGCGCCTCCTCGCCCTCGCGCGTGCTGGCCGCCACCCACACCGGCCGCGCGCCGATCGCGTCGCGCCATGCATGGCCGCGCGCAGCCAGTTCGGGCGGCGTGGTCATGTCGAACTTGAGATTGCCGAGCACCGCCACGTTGCGCGCGCCGAGCGCGCTCAGGCGCTCGGCATCGGACGGGCTTTGCGCGAGCACGCGCGAGAACCCGCCGAACACCTCGCGCACGGCCGAACCGAAGCGCGAGGCGCGCCGGAACGAACGCGCCGACATGCGGCCGTTGGTCAGCACGAGCGGCACGTCGGCGCGCCGGCATTCGTCGATCAGCGTGGGCCACACCTCGGTTTCCATCACGAGGCCGAGCGTGGGCCGCCAGGCGCGCAGGAAGCGGCGCACCAGATGCGGCATGTCGTACGGCAGATAGCAGCGCAGCACGCGCGCGCCGAACAGTTGCTCGCCGGTGGCGCGGCCGCTCGGCGTCATGTGCGTGATCAGCAGCTTCGCGTCGGGCCGCGCCGCCAGCAGCGCGTCGATCAGCGGCTGCGCCGCGCGCGTCTCGCCGACCGACACCGCATGCACCCAGATCAGCGGCGCCGGATCGTCCGGGCCGCGCAACGCGCGCATGGCCGGCGCGATCCGACCGAACCGCTCGCCGATATGCTCGCGATAGCCGCGCTCGCGGCGCGAACGCCCAACCAGACGCAGCACCGCGATGGGCGCGACGATCCACCAAAGCGCGCGATACACCGCTCTCAACATGACACCACCGTGATTGCTCCGAACCGTGCGCGGCTGCTCAGACGAGCGCGCGCTGCTGCAGCCGCTCGAGAATGCCGAGCGGTGCGCATTCCGGCCGCGCCATCGCGCCGACCGGCAGGAAAAACGTTTGTTCCATCATGAACTGCCCCGACATCACCGCGTGGGACGTCTGATCCGAGAAGCAGATCCAGACGCTGCCCGGCGGGAACGGCATGGTTTGCTGCGGGCAATCCTGCTGATAGCCGAGGTCGGCCTTCATCGCGTCGTGCAGATGCAGCATCAGATGGTCGTAGGCGCTGCGCTTCGATTTCGTGACGTGCAGCAGGTTCAGCAGCCACGCCGCGCCGGGCAGTTGCGGGCGGATCGACGGCAGGAAGCGCTTGGCGACGTCCTCGAACGGCTCGCCGACGCGCCACACGCGCGGCGCGCCGTTCGGGTTCACGTTCGTGAACACGCGCAGGATGCGCTCGCCGTAGTTGGGCCGCGACGGGAACGCGTCGACGTGCAGCCGGCTGTCGTCCTTGCGCCACGAGGTTTCACGCGTTTCGACCTGACGCAGCCGCAGGCTGGTGGGCGCGACGCGCATCTTGCCGCGATATTCGGGAAACAGGCCGTCGACGAGCGAGGCGGCCTGCTGCTGATAACGCGCCACCAGCGCGCGCACGGCCGATTGCGTGACGGCGTCGCCGAGCACGCCGGCGATCGCGCCGCCGTTCGGCGCGAGGCTGATGTTCTTGCGCTGCGGATCGGCCAGCGCCGGATCGAGCAGCGCTTCCTCGCCGCCCTCGATGGCGAAGCGCAGGTTCGGGAAGTACAGCACCTTGCCGGTTTCGACCGCCGCCAGCAATTGCTCGCGCGGCAGGGACAACTGCTGCCCGTGCCAGTCGGCCGATTCGATATCGAGGATCTGGGATCCGGGCTGCGCGCCCGGCAGGGATTCGGTCATGATCGCACCGTTACAGAAGGCCGAACGACGCGAGCGCGCCCTTCACCTGAGACAGGGTGGGCGGCGCGCCGGCCGAGCCGAGATTGACGACGTTCGGCGACCAGTAGCCGCCCGTGCGCCACGCGGTCGCGAAATTGTACAGTTCGACGGTGGGCCGCTTGAGCGCCGCTGCGATATGCACGAGGCCCGTATCCACGCCCACGGTGGCCGCCGCGCCGTCGATCAGCCCGACCACGGCCGGCAGCGACAGCTTCGGCGGCACGATCGCGGCCGCGCCGAACGCCTCCGCGAGCCGCTCGCTGGTTGCGCGCTCGGCTTCGCTGCCCCACGGCAGCACCAGCGACGCACCGCGCCGCACCAGCGTCTGGCCGAGTTCGATCCAGGCGGCGTCGGGCCATTGCTTGTCGGCGCGGGAGGTCGCGTGGACGAAGACGACGTAGGGTACCGGAAGATTCAGATCGGCCGCGGCGAGCGCGCGCGCCGCCTGATGCGTGTCAAGGCCGAACTCGAGTTCGTCCTCGGGCGCCGGCGCAGGATCGCCGAGCGCGGCCGCCACCAGTTGGCGCGTGCGCTCGACCACGTGAGTGCGCGGCGCGATAGGCACGCGGCGGCGGTAGAAGAAACGCGCCGGCCATTCGTAGCCGGCGCCGTCGGTGCGGTTGCCGAGCCCGACCAGCGGGCCGCGCGCCCAGCTCGCCACCCAGGCGCTCTTGATGAGGCCCTGGCAATCGATCACGAGGTCGTAGTGTTCGCCGGCGATCCGGCGGCGGAAGGCGCGGATCTCGCGCCAGGTCTGCGCGCTGCCGAGCGACTTGCGCCAGCGCCGCAGCGAGAACGGCAACACGTTGCGCACGCCATGCACGAGCTTCACGAGCTCGACGAAGCCTTCCTCGACGAGCCAGTCGATCTGCGCATCCGGATGGCGCCGGTGGATGTCGGCGATCACCGGCATGTTGTGCACGACGTCGCCGAGCGACGACACGCGCACGATCAGAATTTTTTGCACGCTGAAAAAACCGGGACAGGCCGGCAAGGACCCAAAGACGCGATTTTATCGCGTCGGCGGGCTTATCCCGTAAACGGGATGCGGCGGGAAGATTCGGGAAGACGAGCCAGGGACGAACCGGAGCGGCCGCATGGCGGGCCGCTCCGTGGCACTGCCTGCTTAGAACGGCAGCTTGGCGTCGGGCTTGGCGGCCGTCAGCGCACGGCGGAAATCGTCCTGGATGCGCGCGAGCGCTTCGGCGGTGTTCGCCTCGAAGCGCAGCACCACGACCGGCGTGGTGTTCGACGAACGCGCGAGGCCGAAGCCGTCCGGGTATTCGACGCGCAGGCCGTCGATCGTGACGATTTCATCCGCGCCGTCGAACTTGGCGTTCGCGCGCAGCTTCTCGATCAGCTCGACGTTCTCGCCTTCCTCGAGCTTCAGTTGCAGCTCGGGCGTCGATTCCGCGTTCGGCAGGCCGTTGAGCAGCGCGCTCGGATCGGCCGCGCGGGCCAGGATCTCGAGCAGGCGCGCGCCGGTGTAGAGGCCGTCGTCGAAGCCGTACCAGCGATCCTTGAAGAACACGTGGCCGCTCATCTCGCCGGCCAGCGGTGCGCCGGTTTCGCGCAGCTTGGCCTTCACGAGCGAGTGGCCCGTTTTCCACATCAGCGGCTCGCCGCCCTTCTCGCGGATCCACTGCGCCAGGTTGCGCGTGCACTTCACGTCGTAGATGATCTGCGCGCCCGGGTTGCGCGACAGCACTTCCTCGGCGAACAGCATCATCTGGCGATCCGGGTAGATGATCTGGCCGTCTTTCGTGACGACGCCGAGGCGGTCGCCATCGCCGTCGAACGCGAAGCCGATCTCGGCATCGGTTTCCTTCAGCGCGCGGATCACGTCCTGGAGGTTTTCCGGGTGCGCCGGATCCGGGTGGTGGTTCGGGAAGTTGCCGTCGATTTCGGTGAACAGCTCGACCAGCTCGCAGCCGAGCGCCTTGAACAGGCGCGGCGCCAGTTCGCCGGCCACGCCGTTGCCGGCGTCGACGACGATCTTCAGCGGGCGCGCGAGCTTGATGTCGCCGACGATGCGCTGCAGGTAGGCGTCCGACACGTCGTGCTGCTCGAAGCTGCCGCTGCCTTCGGAGAAGTTGCCGTCGACGATGCGGCGGTACAGCGCCTGGATCTGCTCGCCGTAGATCGCCGCGCCGCGCAGGACCATCTTGAAGCCGTTGTAGTCGGGCGGGTTGTGGCTGCCCGTCACCACGATGCACGAATCGACGCGGCGCTCGCCGCCGGCCAGCGGCAGCGGCACGCTGGCCGCGAAGTAACCGACCGGCGTCGGCACCATGCCGACGTCGACCACATCCACGCCCGCCGCGCGCAGCCCGTCCGACAGTGCGCCGATCAGTTCCGGGCCCGACAGGCGGCCGTCGCGCGCCACCACCACGGCGTCGCCGCCCTGGGCGCGCACTTCGCTGCCGAATGCCTGACCGATGGAGCGGGCGGTGGCCGCGTCGAGCGTCTTGCCGATCACACCGCGAATGTCGTACGCCTTGAAAATGGATTGGGAAATCATCGATTCACTCTCTGTCGTGCTTGGAAAAATTGGCTCCGCATCGCGCACCGGCCTGACCGGCGCGCCGCCGGCGCCCAAACGGGCGGTGGCACGCTCCCCGTGAATGTCGGGTTGGAACCCGGACAACTTATAATCGCTGGTTTCGACCCGGCCGCTCAGCGCGGCAGGCCGCTTAAGGGCGGCCGGGCTTCGACCGCGAGCCGCCCATTCTAATGCGTGGATGTTTCAGCGCCGCAAATTAGAAAATCGGCACGGCGGCCCGGGCCGGCGTCGGCCCTATTTTCGTTCGAATTTTTTCATGCTGAAGCTTTCGCGCATCGCGAACCCCGATGTCGCCCGGGCCGCCCGGAATCTCGTCTGGCTCGGCCTCGAACGCCTGACCCAGATCGGCGTCGCGATCGCGATCAGCGGCCTGCTGGCGCGCGCGCTCGGCCCCGACGCGTTCGGCAAATGGCAGTACGCGAACACGCTGCTGCTGGTGCTCGCCCCGCTCACCTGGGTGTGCGGCGCCGAAATTCTCGTGCCCACCATCGTCCAGCGCCCGCCGGCCCAGCTCGGCGCGGTGCTCGGCAGTGCGTTCGCGCTGCGCTTTTCGGTGTCGGTGGCGGCGCTCGGCCTGACCTGGGGCGGCATCGCGGCCGGCCTCGTCGATCCGCTGGTGGGCGCGATGCTGGCCGGGCTGGCCGTGACGATGGTGCTGCGCGAGCCGTTCGTCGGCGTGGTCAACGCCTGGCTGCAGAGCATGACGTACAGCAAGCCGCAACTGATCGCCAGCATGTTCGCCGCGCTCGGCAAGGCGCTGCTGGTCTGGCTGCTGGTGCGCGCCGCCGCCGCGCCGGCCAGCTACGGCTGGCTCTGGGCGCTGGAAGCCGGCGCGATCGCGGTGGCGCTGATGCTCTACTACCGGCGCCGCAACGGCGGCCGGCTCGGCTGGCGCGTCGAAGGCCCGCTGTTCCGCCATTTCGCCTCGGCCGGCACGGTGTTCTGGATCGGCCTGGTCTGCATGTACCTGTTCCTGAAGCTCGACCGGCTGATGCTGCAGCAGCAGGTGTCGTTCGCCGAACTGGGCCGCTATGCCGCGGCGCAGCAACTTAACGAGAACTGGATCACGCTGGCGCTGCTGCTCGCGCAGACCATCGCGCCGGCCTTCGTCTACCGCGTGACCGACGTGCCGCAACTGCGCCGCAACGTGTGGCGCCTGATCGCCATGACCAGCGCGCTGATGATCGGCGGCGCGGCCGTGCTCGACCTGCTCGCGCCGCTGATCATCGGTCGCGTGTTCGGGCCGGGCTTCGAGCAGTCGGTGTCGATCTTCCGCTGGGCCGTGTGGCTGTCGGTGCCGGCCGGCATCGAGGCGATCGGCAATCTCGTCGTGCTCAAATATCAGGCGAAATTCGTGCTGCTCGCGAAATGGGTGCTGGCGCTGGCCGTGGCGGCCGCGGCCAATGCCGTCGCGATTCCCGCGCTGGGCCTGTACGGCGCGCTCGTCGGGCTGGCCGCCGGCTATCTCGCTGCCGCCTCGGTCAATTTCCACTACATCCGCCAGACACTGCGCCCATGACGCTCTCCCCCACGCCCGCCGGCGCCCTCGACGACGTCGCGGTGCTGATTCCCGCCTACAACGGCCACGCGGATCTCGAACGCACGCTCGCCTCGTTCGACGAGCCGGCGCCCGTGCACGTGCTGGTGGTGGACGACGGCAGCACGCCGCCCATCGCGCCGGGCGAGCACGCGGGCCTGCGCATCGAGGTGCTGCGCATGCCGCGGAACGGCGGCATCGAGCGCGCGCTGGCCGCCGGCATGGAAGCGCTGGCCGCGCGCGGCTTCCGCTACGCGGCGCGCATCGACGCGGGCGATCTGGCCGCGCCGCGGCGGCTCGTCAAACAGCGCGCGTTCCTGGCGGCGAACCCGCGCGTGGCCTGCGTCGGCGCCTGGACCCAGGTGATCTCGCGCGACGGCCGCCCGCTGTTCATGCTGACGCCGCCGGCCGATCCGGCCCGGCTGCGCCGCACGCGTTTCGCGCGTTCGCCGCTGGTGCATCCGTCGGTGATGCTCGATATCGCGCGGGTGCTGGAGGTCGGCAACTATCGCATCAAATATCGGGCCGCCGAGGATCTCGACATTTTTTTGCGCTTAATGGAACGCTACGATTGCGCGAACCTGCCGGAACTCGGCCTATATTACGAACTGAACGAAGGCGGCATCAGCGCCACCAAACGGCGCCGGCAGATCCAATCGACGCTGGCGCTCGTAATCCGCTATTTCGACGTGCGCAACCCTTACGACTGGTGCGGCCTGGCGAAATACCTGCTGCACCTCGTCACGCCGTATTCGCTGCTGCAGGCGCTCAAGCGGCGCTCGTTCGCCTCGCGCCGCGCCGCCTGATGCGCGCGCCCCGTTCCCCTTTCATCGCTTCGACATGAATTCCGTTTCCGCGCTGCGCATCGTTCTCGTCTGCAATACCGCCTGGGCGATCCATACCTATCGTCAAGGGCTGATCCGGATGCTCGTGGCGAGCGGCGCCGAGGTGACGGTGCTCGCGCCGCGCGACCGCACCGTGGCGCCGCTCGAACAGATGGGCTGCCGCTATGTCGAGCTGCCGGTCGCCTCGAAGGGCACCGATCCGGTCGAGGATCTGCGCACGCTGGCCGCGATGCGGCGTCACTACCGCGCGATCCGCCCGCACCTGGTGTTCCATTACACGATCAAGCCGAACATCTACGGCTCGATCGCGGCGTGGCTCGCGCGCACGCCGTCGGTGGCGGTGACCACCGGCCTCGGCTACGTGTTCATCCGCGAAAGCCGCGCGGCGAGCATCGCCAAGCTGCTGTACCGGTTCGCGTTCCGTTTTCCGCGCGAGGTGTGGTTCCTGAACCGCGACGACCTCGCCACCTTCGAGGCGCAGCGCCTGCTCGCGCATCCCGAGCGGGCGCGGCTGCTGCACGGCGAAGGCGTGGACATCGCGCAATTCGCGCCGGTGCCGCTGCCCGAGCGCGACACTTACACGTTCGTGCTGATCGGCCGGTTGCTGTGGGACAAGGGCGTGCGCGAATATGTCGACGCCGCGCGCGCGCTGAAGCCGCGCTATCCGCACGCGCGCTTCGCGCTGCTCGGCCCGGTGGGCGTGGACAATCCGAGCGCCGTGTCGCGCACCTACCTCGACGAATGGGTGCGCGACGGCGCGATCGAGTATCTTGGCGAGGCGCACGACGTGCGCCCGCACATCGAGGCGGCCGATTGCGTGGTGCTGCCCTCGTATCGCGAGGGCGTGCCGCGCACGCTGATGGAAGCCTCGGCGATGGGCCGGCCGATCGTCGCCACCGACGTGCCGGGCTGCCGCGACGTGGTGGCCGACGGCGAAACCGGCCTGCTCTGCACGGCGCGCGACAGCGCGAGCCTGGCCGAGAAAATGGCGGCCATGCTCGATTTGCCGGCCGAAGCGCGCCGCGCGATGGGCGAGCGCGGCCGCGAGAAAGTATTGAGAGAATTCGACGAAGCGGCTGTCGTCGATCGTTATCGGGAAACCATCCGTGCCCTGACCGGCACGGCACTCTGAGGGAGGGCAACGCAATGAGCAACAAGGGCACGATCCTCGTGACGGGCGGTGCGGGCTTCATCGGCTCGCACACGGTCGTCGAACTGCTCGGCAGCGGCTACGACGTCGTGATCGTCGACAACCTGGTCAACAGCAAGCGCGAGGCCGTCGAACGGATCGCGCAGATCGCCGGGCGCGCGCCCGCGTTCCACCAGATCGACGCCTGCGACGAAGCCGCGCTCGGCAAGGTGTTCGACGCGCATCCGATCACGGCCGCAATCCACTTCGCCGCGCTGAAGGCGGTGGGCGAATCGGTCGCGAAGCCGGTGGAGTACTACCGCAACAACCTCGACAGCCTGCTGGCCGTGCTGAGCGTCATGCGCGCGCGCAACGTCAAGCACTTCGTGTTCAGCTCGTCGGCCACCGTGTACGGCGTGCCCGAGCGCTCGCCGATCGACGAATCGTTCCCGCTGTCGGCCACCAACCCGTACGGCCAGACCAAGCTGATCGCCGAGCAGATCCTGCGCGACGTCGAGCTGTCCGATCCGTCGTGGCGCATCGCCACGCTGCGCTACTTCAACCCGGTCGGCGCGCACGAAAGCGGCCTGATCGGCGAGGATCCGGCCGGCCTGCCGAACAACCTGATGCCTTACGTGGCGCAGGTCGCCGTCGGCAAGCTCGAGAAGCTGCGCGTGTTCGGCAACGACTACCCGACGCCCGACGGCACCGGCGTGCGCGACTACATCCACGTGGTCGATCTCGCGCGCGGCCACCTGAAGGCGCTCGACGCGCTGAAGCAGCGCGACGCGAGCTTCGTCGTCAATCTCGGCACCGGCCACGGCTACAGCGTGCTCGACATCATCAAGGCATTCGAGGCCGCGAGCGGCCGCAAGGTGCCGTACGAGATCGTCGCGCGCCGCCCCGGCGACGTCGGCGAGTGCTACGCGAACCCGGCGCGTGCCGCCGAGCTGATCGGCTGGCAGGCCGAGTACGGCATCGAGCGGATGTGCACCGATCACTGGCGCTGGCAGGAACGGAACCCGCGCGGGTTCGCCTGATCGGCGGGTGGCGTTCCGCCCCGAACGGCCTGTCGAAAGCCCCGCTCCGGCGGGGCTTTTGATTGGACGAAACACGCCCGGACGGCCATCCGGCCCCACTGTCGCCATCGCCCGCAAGTCCTTGTCGTATAAGGAAAACGCAAGCCGCAACCCGCTCGCGGCGGCGCCCGGCGCTCCGGTATAATCCGCTGGCTCGAATTCCGGCCAACCCCGGTTCGCCCCTGCCTCGTTTCCCGGCCCGTCCATGCTCAGTTTCGCCGTCGCGTTCCTCGCCTCCCTGCTCGTCACGCTGCTCATCATCCGCTATGCGCACCTGCACGAAAAATTCTCGATCGATCACGATCTGGCCGGCGTGCAGAAATTCCACGCGCATCCGGTGCCGCGCGTCGGCGGGCTCGGTATCGTCGCCGGCCTGCTGATCGGCTGCGTGCCGCTCGCGATGCGCTACCCCACCATCGCCGGCAGCATCGCGGGCCTCGCCGCCTGCGGCATCCCGGCGTTCGGCTCGGGGCTGATCGAGGATCTGACCAAGAAGGTGTCGCCGCGCGCGCGTCTGCTCTGCACCATGGCGGCGGCCGCGATCGCGTTCGCGCTGGTGGGCGTGGCGATCACGCGCATCAGCGTGCCGCCGCTCGATTTCCTGCTCGGCTACACGGCGATTTCGGCCGTCGTCACGGTGCTGGCCGTGGCCGCGCTCGCCAATGCCGTCAACATCATCGACGGCTTCAACGGCCTGGCCTCGATGGTCGCGTTCATGATGTTCGCCTCGCTCGCCTACGTGTCGTTCCAGGTGTCCGAGCCGGTCGTGCTGTCGGCCTCGCTGCTGATGATGGGCGCGATCATGGGCTTCTTCATCTGGAACTTCCCGGCCGGCCTGATCTTCCTCGGCGACGGCGGCGCGTACTTCATCGGCTTCATGCTCGGCGAGCTGTCGATCCTGCTCGTGATGCGGCATCGCGAGGTGTCGGCCTGGTATCCGGTGCTGCTGTTCATGTACCCGATCTTCGAAACCTGCTTCTCGATCTACCGGAAGAAGTTCGTGCGCGGCATCTCGCCCGGGATTCCCGACGGCGTGCACCTGCACATGCTCGTCTACAAGCGGCTGATGCGCTGGGCCGTGGGCACGCGCGCCGCGCACGAGCTGACGCGCCGCAATTCGCTGACCTCGCCCTATCTGTGGCTGCTGTGCCTGATCGCCGTGATCCCGGCCACGCTGTTCTGGCGGCACACCGTGCATCTGTTCGCGTTCGTGCTGGTGTTCGCGTTCACGTACGTCTGGCTCTACGTCAGCATCGTGCGGTTCCGCGTGCCGCGCTGGATGGTGGTGCGCAAGACGCGCGCGCAGCATCGTCAGCAACACTGAGCCTTCGCCGCTTCTCTGGCCGCCGCTCTGGCAGCCCCACCGTCGTGCGGACATGAAAAAAGCGCCCCTTGGGGCGCTTTTTGTTTGCGCTGCCGAATCCGTGGGCCGCAAGGGCCAGGCCGGTTCAGGCCTGTGCGCGCGTCGTCGGCACGCTCTGCAGGGTCGGCCCGGACGCCGGCGCATATTCCGGCACCCAGCGGCGCAGGTCGCGGCGCACTTCGTCGTCGGCCAGCACGCGATGCTGCATGAGCCACGGCAGCAGTTCGTCGAGCAGGTTTTCCGGCACCTCGCGCGCCTTCGCCGTGCGCAGCTTCGGATGCGGCGTGCGCGTGGTGGTTTCGTCGTCGGCCAGCAGTTCCTCGTAGAGCTTCTCGCCGGGCCGCAGGCCGGAGAATTCGATGCGGATCTGGTCCTGGTCGAAACCGTAGAGGCGGATCAGGTCGCGCGCGAGATCGACGATGCGCACCGGCTCGCCCATGTCGAGGATGAAGATTTCGCCGCCCTGCCCCATGCTCGACGCCTGCAGCACGAGCTGCGACGCCTCGGGAATCGTCATGAAGAAGCGCGTGATTTCGGGGTGCGTGACCGTGACCGGGCCGCCCTTGGCGATCTGCTGCTGGAACTTCGGGATCACGCTGCCGGCGCTGCCGAGCACGTTGCCGAAGCGCACCGTCTCGAACTGCGTGTTCGGGCTCGACTGCTGCAGCGCCTGGCAGGCCATCTCGGCGAGCCGCTTGCTCGCGCCCATCACGTTGGTCGGGTTGACGGCCTTGTCGGTCGAGATCAGCACGAAGTGACGCACGCCATGGCGGATCGCCGCGCGCGCCACGCGATAGGTGCCGAGCACGTTGTTGCGCAGCGCCTGCCATGCGTTCAGCTCTTCCATCAACGGCACGTGCTTGTAGGCGGCCGCGTGGAACACGATGTGCGGCGTGTGCGCCGACATCACGTGATCGAGCAGCAGGGAATCCTTCGCATCGCCGATGATCGGCACCACGCGGCTTTCGGGAAAGCGCTCGCGCAGGTCTTCGGTCAGGCGGTAGATCGCGTACTCGGACAGATCGAACGCGATCAGTTGCGCCGGCGCGAATTTGAGGATCTGGCGGCACAGCTCGGAGCCGATCGACCCGCCCGCGCCCGTGACCATCACCACGCGATCGCGCAGCAAGGCATTGACGTGAGGGGTGTCGATCGTGACTTCATCGCGGCCGAGCAGATCTTCGAGGTCGATCTGGCGAACCTGGGAGAGAAAGCCCTGCCCCGGCATCAAGCCCGTCAGCGACGGCAGTACCAGCGCTTTCACGCCGGCCCGCACGCACAGCGTCGCGACGCGGCGCTGCGCCTCGACGGAAGCCGACGGAATCGCGATGATCACGTGCTCGGCCTTGGTGGACTCGCTCCAGCGCGCCAGCTCCGAAATCGGGCCCAGCACCTTGTAGCCGTAGACTTCGCGGCCATGCTTGACCGGATCGTCGTCGAGCAGGCCGACCAGGCGCCATTCGCCCGAGCGCGACAGCTCGCGCGCCAGGCTCGCGCCCGCGCCGCCGGCGCCGAGCACGAGAATCGGCTTGCCCTGCCCGACCAGCCCGCCGTAGCGATAGAACTCCTTGGTCGCGCGATACAGCGCACGCGCGCCGCCCATCACGAGGAACAGCAGCAGCGGCGAAAGCAGCAACACCGAGCGCGGAATGATCGGCACCGGCTGGAACAGCACGGCGCAGACCATCACGATGCCGCCGCCGCCCGCCACGGCCTTCGAAATCCGCAGCAGATCGGGCAGGCTCGCGAACACCCACAGCCCGCGGTACAGGCCGAAGCTCCAGAACATCAGGCCGTAGACGGGCAACGCCCAGGCGAGCGCAATCACGCCGCCTTCGAGGAAATCGTGCGGGATTTCGCCATTGAAGCGAACCAGATAGCTGGCGAGCCAAACGCTCGCCACCGCCACCAGATCGAACAGAAAGGCGCTGAGCGAGAGCCACGAGGCTTTGGGTCGAATCATGGGTGCGAGCCTCGGGATGATGATTGCGCCTCGGGATGCCGCCGCCACCGTGCATCGATCGCGAGCGCCAGCCCGCCCAACGCGATGTACCAGACAATTGCGACGATCCACGGGCCATATCCTGAACGGGTCGTGGCAAACAGGCCGGCGAGCACGCCCACCGCCATCACGACATAGGCGCGAGACGCCATGCGTGCATGCCCCGCGCCCATCCGGACAACGCGTTGATAGTAATGCTGGCGATGCGCCTGCCAGAATTTCTCGCCACGTAACAAACGTTTCGAAAGCGTCACGGACGCATCAAAAATAAAAGGGCCGAATACGATTGCCGGAAACGCGGCCGACCAGACGCCTTGGCTCCATCCCCAATATCCGAGCGCACCGGCCAGGAAGCCGAGCGGAATGGAGCCGGCATCGCCAAGAAACAGCTTGGCCGGATGGAAGTTGAGCAACAGGAAACCGGCGGCGGCGCCCATAACGGCCAACGATGCCACCCCCAGCGCCGGTATCACCGCCGTACCGGACGGCCAACCGAGCGCGGCCAGCGCGTAGGCCCCGAAGCCGAATACCGCCATCCCGCCCGCGAGGCCATCCGCACCGTCCATGAAGTTATAGAGGTTGATCAGCCACAACAGCACGATGGCCACCGCCGGCAACAGCCAGACCGGGACCGGCGCCGGATAGACGGCCAGCAGCACCGCGACGGCGGCAATATGCCCGCCGAACCGCACGCGCGCCGACAGGCCACGGCGGTCGTCGATCTGCGACATGGTTGCCAGCGCCAGCGCCAGCCAGCCGACCCACGCCAGGCCGGGCGCCGCCAGCAGGATCAGCGCCGCCGACACCGGCACGACGCCCCAGCCGCCCACACGCGGCGTCGGCCGCACATGCAGCGAACGCTCGTTCGGCATATCGGTCGCGAGCAGCCATGCCAGACCCGTGCGCAACAGCACACGCAGGATCAGCGTGCTGCACGCGGCCGCGACGATCGCGATCAGGGCCGCATCGCTCCAATGAGTAAAGGGGACGGTCAACATGGATGGATTCTACCCGCGGCGCTGTGTGGACCGATACCATGCGGCAGTTCCCGCAAGGCCTGCATCGGTCGAGACGGGCGGCCGCCAGCCCAACGTGTCAGCCAGCGCCGCGTGACTGACGCGCAGGCTCTGTGTGAGCCGGTCGATCTGCGCACTGCGTCCGCTAAGCCGGCCGATCGTCCGCAGGATCGGCAAGGGCACCGGCAACAGTCTGGCCGGACGCCCGAGATGCCGGCCGATTGCGCGCAGCAACTCGCTGACGGTCAACGTCTCGGCATCCGAAACATGGAAACACCCCGAGACGGCGCGCGCATCGAGCGCGCCGAGCACCAGCGCGTCGGCAAGATTATCGACATGCACCAGGCTGCGACGGGCGTCGAGCGCACCGAACGGCAGCGGTATGCCACGGGCAACAGCCTGCATCAGGTTGAGGAAATTGGCACGCACGCCCGGTCCGTAGACGAGCGGCGGGCGAACGATGACGATCTCCATCCCCGAACGCGCGCCGAATTCGCGCAATGCCTGCTCGGCACGCAGCTTCGAGCGCCCATAGGCATCCTCGGGATGCGGCGTGCCGGTCTCCACGAGCGGCCGCCCGTCGTCGCGCTCGGCCAGCGCCTTGATGCTGCTGACAAACACGAAACGGGAAGCGCCGCGTTCGCGGGCCGCTCGCGCGACTCGCAGCGTGCCTTCGACGTTGGTGGCCATGAACGCCTGGTCGGCCGATTCCGGTGCCGTCTCGCGCATCACGTGAACGCGCGCGGCCGAGTGGATCACGGCATCGATGCCATCCGGAAACGGCGAACCCGGTTCGCCCAATCCCGCAAAATCGGCATGGGGATGCAGATGCTCGATCGCACCCGGCATTCCGCCGCTCTTGCGGCGCAGCAGCGCCACCGTGTCGATGTCGCGCGCCGCGAGCGCGGCCACCACTGCGCGCCCGACGAAACCGTTGGCTCCCGTCACGAGAATTCGCGTCACCAGAACCTCCAGCCAAAACGGTTGAAGAACTTGAACGCCGATGCGCCGAACAACTTCACATGCAGCCAGCCCTTGCGCGCCGCATGGCCACCGTAGTGCGCGGTGCGCACGGCCGGCACATAGGCAACCCGCGTGACCTCATGCGCACGGAGGCTCAGATCGTAATCCTCGAAATAGAGGAAATAGCGCGGATCAAAGCCACCGACCTTGCGCAGAATCTCGGCGCGAAACAGCATGAAGCAACCACTGACGATTGGCGGATCGAACAGCACGTGCTCCCCGTCGATCACGTCGCGCATTTCGTAGTCGGCCAACAGAGCGGCAAACGGCGCCCGCCACCGCGCCGGCAGGAATCCGCGCACGAACAGGCTGACGACGGTCGGCCGGCGCCGGCACAGATACTGCATCGCGCCGTCCGGCCCTGCCACGTAGGGCGAGAGCAGCCCGACCTCAGGGTGGCTGTCGAGGAACGCGAAAGCCTGCGACAGCGCATCGGGCGCCAGATCGATATCGGGATTCAGAATCAGATGGAAACCGGTTTCGGCCGCACCGATCGCGAGATTGTGTCCACGCCCGTAGCCGACGTTGCCGTGACCCGAGACGATGCGCCCCTCGATGTCGGTCAGGTTCAGACGCTGCAGCAGATCGGCGCCGGCCTCGGGCGCCAGCCCGCCGTTGTCGATCAGCACCACAACGGCCGACAGGCTGCCCCGCGCCGCACGCGCATGCGCTATCGCGCCGGCCAACCGTTCGATCGTGCGTGTCAGCACCGGCAGATCGGGCCGATACACGACGATCGAAATCGCGAGGGTCGGGTGTGCCATGCGGGGCGCGGCGAATCCGTCTTTCATCTGTACAGTCATGCCCGGCATGGCTCAGGCCAGCGCGGCACGGAATGCTTCGGCATGCTTGGCATCGGTCGCATAGCTGTAGAACGCGGCGCGGGACGGGAAGGCGCGCGCCGCCGTTTGCAGAAACAGCACCAGCTCCGACAGGTTCTTGTTCGCCAGGAAGCGGCGAAACGCCGTGAAGTCGTTCGCATCCAGGCCGGCGGAGAACAATCCCGGCCCCGTCATCTCGAGCGCCTGAGCGATGACCGCGGCGATCTCGATACGCACCTTGCCGAGGTCTTCCTTGATCGTATTGCGCTCGTGAACGCGATAAACGATGTGCTCATGGCCACGATCGACATAGGCCGACGCATGCGCGTACGCATACATCAGGAAGTCGAGATCGTGGCAATAGCGCAGCGGCTGGAAACCACCGGCCGCTTCCCAAAGCGCGCGACTGAAAACCATGTTCGAGGTCGTGCCGACGAAGTTTTCGTTGAGCACGGCCAGTTGCGCCAGGCCGGTGTCGTCGAGGAAAGCCCGTGCACGAGCCAGCCAGTCGATCGCCACGCCCTTGTCCTGGCGAGCGCCATGGTCGTCCATGATGCCGATCTCGCCGGCGATCAGCGCCACACCGGGCAACGCGTTCAACACACGACGGCAACGCGCGAGCTTGCCGGGCAAAAACGTGTCGTCCGAGTTCAGCACGGCGACGTAATCGCCGCGGCTGATGCCGATCGCACGATTGATGGTGTTGTGAGCGCCGGCATTGTCCTGACGGAAAGCCTTGGCATTGGGCACGCGAGCAAGCACGCGTTGCGCCACGGCAAAACCGTCGTCCGACGAACCGTCGTCGATCAGGATGATTTCGTCGGCCGGCGACGTTTGCGAAAGGACGCTGTCGAGCGTGCCTTCGATATAGCGCGCATGGTTATAGAGCGGAATCACGACGGAGATCGTCGCGTTGGCGAGATCGCCTGTATCGGGCACGGTGTAACCGGCCGGAGCCGGGCTATCGGCCGCCGCCGTCGATCCTGCGGGCTGAGCCACGCGGCGGCGGAACGAGAACAGGGACATGGTGTGGATTCCGTAATGACTGGGGCGGCACCGGGCCAGCCGGTGCACGCCCGTTACTGGATGTCGGTATCGAAGAACGGGAAATAGCGCGACCGGTAACGCAGGTCACGCGTGCGTTCCTTGATGAAGCGTGCCGGATTGCCGCCGACGATCGTGTACGGCGCGACATCGCGCGTCACGACCGAGCCCGCGCCGATCACGGCCCCTTCACCCACCCGCACGCCGGGGCAGATGATCGCGCGCGCGCCGATCCAGACGTGATCCTCGATCACGACCGGCTTGGTCAAGCAAACGAAATCGGGATTCTGCGGATCGTGCGTCAGCGTCTGGATCAGCGTGTAGTGCGAAATATTGACGTTGTTGCCGATCGTCAGCGGCACCCGGCCGTCGAGATAGGTGTAACGGTTCACCACCGTGTTATCGCCGATCGAGATGTGATAGCCGGTAACGAAGCACCCCATGGCGATGCTCGAATCGCGACCGATCCGCACTTGGCAGAAACGTCTCAGGAAGGCATGCCGAATCGCATACGGCATGTAGTTCATGAACAGATGGTTACCGAGATAGAAGCACACCGCCGGCTTGAAGCGCCAGCGGATGAAGCGATAGAGCGATTTCAGCCTCCCGAGCATACGGTCTCCTCAGCGCGCGTGCGCACGTACGACGGCTTCGATCACCGCCTCGTAGCGCGCAACGATGCCGGCGAAATCGTAATGCGCATAGATCTTGTCGCGACCGCGTGCACCGCGTTCGCGCCAGTCGTCGCGGTTCGACGCCATGCGATCCAGCGCATCGGCGAGAACCGACGCGGTGCGATATTCGCGCGGGGCGTAGGCCAGTTCGTCGAGCAGCTTCGAATTCAGATCGACCGTGTCGCCGTACTCGTTCGGCACCAGAATCCCGATATCCTCGTGTTCGATGACTTCGGCCGAGGCGCCGGTGTCGCTCAGCACCATCGGCTTGCGGTAGAACATCGCCTCGTTCATCGCAATGCTCCACCCTTCGATGAACGACGGCAGCAGGAACGCGTCGGAAATCTGATGCACCGCCGCGACGTCGGCGACGTAACCCGGCATCAGAATGTGATCGGCGAGGCCATGCTGCTCGAGATAAGCGCGCAGGGCATCGATGTGAGGCGGATAGACGACATTGCCGACGCAAAGGATCTTGACGTCGCGACGGCGCGCCAGCAGATGGCGCATTGCGTCCGCCATCAGGTAATGGCCCTTGTGAAGGTTGTAGGACGCCACGTTCGCGAACACATAATCCGTTTCCGCCAAGCCCAGCTCCGCGCGCGTGAGCGCTTGCGGGCGTTGCTCGCGCGCCTCGTGCTCGGACAGGATCAGCCCGTTCGGAATGGTGTCGACCTTCGCCTCGGGCACCCCGAGATTATGTACGGCAAAGCGCGTCGCATTCTTCGAGACCGACACGTAACGATCGACGTAACGGTCGTTCGAGGCGAACGCTCGCGCCTGCGCCCCCGAGAAGAACGCATACACGTTGTGAATGAAGGTCACGTTCGGGATACCGAACTTTTCGAACAACCGATAACCGGTATCGGAAAAGTGCGACATCGCGATATCGATGCCGTCCTCGGCAAGCAGCTTCTCGTAGGTTGGCAGCGGGTTGCCGGAAGGCAACCCAACGACGCGCAGGCCCGCGTCGCGCGCGACGGTCCCGAGATGGCCCACCTTGCCAGGCGTGACGATCGTGACATCGAAGCGTGCGCGGTCGAACGCAATCGCCGAGTCGAGCACGACCTTCTCGAGGCCGCCCTTGTCGAACGAGGCGAGCTCGATGACGACACCGAGCTTGCCGTCGGTGCGACGGCGGCGCTCGGGTGTCTTGCGGAACAGGGAAAGCAGGGATTGCAGCATGGCGGATCCGGAAATCAGGAGCAACAGGTCACTTGACGTCGAACACGCCGCTGCGCAGTTCGCGCACGCCGTCGGCAACGCCAATCGAATCGAACAGGGTTCCGAGGCGCGCCGCAACGGACTCGACCGAATACTCGGTCGATGCGGCGGCAAAACCGGCATCGGCGATGCGCTGCCACAGCGCGGCGTCCTCGTGCAGCAGGACGATCGCGGCCGCAATTTCCTCAGCGCTGTTGCCGCTCAACATTTGTTCGCCCTCGACCAAGCCCATGCCTTCACTGGCCATGCGGCTCAGTACCGACGGCAACCCGGCCAGCAGACTCGACACGACCTTGCCCTTGATGCCCGCGCCGAAGCGAAGCGGCGCCACGGAAAGACGCGCGGCCGACGTGACGGTGTCGAGATTCTCGACAAAGCCGACGATCACGATCTTTTGCGCCGGATCGGCCAGCGCCGCGATCTCCGGCGTCACACCGCTGCCGACGATGCGGAGTTCGATGTCGGGCAGCGAACGCCGCACAATCGGCCAGATCTCCTCGACCAGGAACATCACCGCATCGATGTTGGGGGCATGCGCGAAGCCACCGACGAACAACACGCCGGAGCGTTCCGCGAACGGAACCGTCGAACGCTCCGGAATGCGCGGAATCGGAATGCGATGCACATTGGCGGAAGGAAGCAGATTCGCGAGTATGTCGGCTTCGGTGCGGCTCACCACGATGGTCGCATCCGCATCGGACACCGCCTGCAGTTCCGCACGCTTGACCATCATCGCGTCTTCGAGAGCCGCGGGAGAACGGTTCAGAATCGCGGCGCGTTCCTCGCGCAGATAATGCAGGTCGACCGTGCCGAATACGAGCTTGGTCGTCGCCCCCGATTCACGCAGCCACTCGAACGTATGACGTGCAACGAGAATCCGCTGCGCGAGCACGACGCGTGCGTCCGCGGCTTCTTCCATCAGGATCTCGTGGAACGACGACAGGCCCTGCGCAACCCGAACGCGCACGCCCCAGCGGCGCAGCGCACTGCAATACGAATCGTCGAAGGCGACCGGTGACTCGTAGGCCGCGATGAAGCACACATCGAAACCGAACTCGCGGAAGATCCTCAGGTACCAGTAGACATCGTTCGAGCCCGAATCCTGATCGGGCTTCGGCACGAAGGCATCGGTCACCACCAGCTTCGGACGTGCCTTCTGCTCGATGATGTCGCCAAACGGCCGGTTGCCGGCAAACAACTTCTCGTAACGAAGGCGCAGCACCCATCGTGCATGAGCCTGAGTCCATTCGTCGGCCTGCGCCGCATCGCTCGCAGCCGGCGCTTCGACACAGCGCGCGAACGGTTGAAGATAGATCGAATGGCCACGCGATGCGAGTTCAAGGGCGGCGGCGGTCAGGTCGAGCGTGTCTCCGATCAGCGTGCCGACCAGATTGCGTACCTCGCTCCACACGCCCTTGCGGATTGCAACGATGCCCTGGCTCGGCGCCGTCACGGCGGCGACCGCGCCGAAACGCTCGTCGCACGGATCGCCGCCGGCGCGACAAGGCACCAGGTGCGCGGCCCCATCGACCTGCGAACCCGCCGCCTGGATGGATCCGTCGCGATTGAGCACCAAGGCGGTCACCGCATCGGCGTTGAAACGGCGAAACGCCTCGTCGATGGCATCGAGCCACCCCGGCTGCGGCACCAGATCGCCCGACATCAGCACGACGTAGTCGCCAGCAAGATCGGGGAGCTCATGCAACTGAGCGGCGTCGCCCGTGCGCGCAATCACGTCGATACCCGTTCGCGCGACCAGCTCCGGCGCGAGGTTGCCGAACACGGCTGCGCGGTACGGCACGCCACCGGTATGCGCACCGATCCCGGCCAGCGACTGCGCCATCGCAGCCGAACTGCACGGGAACACCACGATGGCAGCGCGCGGCGCATCGCTCTGCGCCAGCGCGCCCGGCGTATTGCCGGCGTCGACGATATTGGCCGTCACGGCTTCCGCTTTGACATTCTTGTTCGCACCGCGGCGCAACATCAGCCGTGCACGGCCCGATGCAGCACGCAACGGCCCCGTCACACGCCACGACATCGAGTGCCGCATCGCATGCAATTGTTGATGCAGATCGTGATTCTCACGCAGCAAGGAATCCCGTACCGCCTCCGGCGCATTGTCCTGCTGCGCCGTCAGGGTTCGCCGCGCCAGCGATGCGCGCAGGTCCGACGACAGTTCGTCGACACGACGCACCAGGGTCGACGAGATGCGCTTCTGTTCGTTCATTCTTGCGAGCACGTCGTCCACCGAGCCCAGGCGCTCCTCGCGCGGACGCCCCTCGCGAACGTTTTTGCGTGCGGCGCTCTCGAGACGCGAGACGTCGCTGCGCAGCCGGGCGATCTCGCCGTTGCGCTCGGTCATCAATTCGTTGAGCCTGCTCACTTCGACGCTCAAACGGCCGACCTCGCCGTCGCGCTTCAGCGTTTCCTCCGTCAGCCGCACCGTCTCGGCCGTGAGCCGGCCGATTTCCTCGGCACGCCCCATGGTTTCGGTCGTGAGACGGACAATTTCGACCAGTTGCGCACCGATTCGCGCGTTGCGCTCCTGATCGTAGCGCGTGAACGACACGCCGCCGTCGAGCAGATCGTCGTCCGGCTCAGGCAATTCGCCATCGGACGCGATCGCAATGAAATACACCGGGTCGACCATGCCGGACGTCGAGCGATATTCGCCGACCTCTCGCTCGGCCCAGCAATTCACTTCGCGCGCGCCCTCGCGGCCCTCGCGCTGCAGCAACGAGCCGGCGAGCGGCTTTTGCTCGTACAACACGAAATTGCGAAAACCGCTCCGCAGCCACGCGACGAATTCGTCGCGATCGAGTTCGCGCACGTGGTATTCGTTGGGCGGCGAGCCCGGCGGCGAGTAAATCGGACGGTTCGGCGTCGAGATGATCATC
This sequence comes from Burkholderia sp. Ac-20379, assembly GCF_017104645.1. GTDB lineage: Bacteria > Pseudomonadota > Gammaproteobacteria > Burkholderiales > Burkholderiaceae > Burkholderia. The sequence continues at coordinate 23,701 of NZ_JAAGPF010000021.1, read as the reverse complement.
AACCCGTTCGGGCGCAGCACGCGCTTCGCTTCGCGCATGAAGGCCTCGTGCTCGTGAAAGTGCTCGAGCGTCTCGAACGAGTTCAGCACGTCGACAGAGGCGTCAGGCAGCGGAATGCTGGTCGCGCTGCCATGTTCGTATCGCAGGTTCGTATGTTCGGCATACCGGGTGCGTGCGTTCTCGACCGCCGCCGCGTCGATATCGACGCCGACCACCGTCTGTGCTGCCTGCGAGAGCAGCGCCGAGCCGTAACCCTCCCCGGATGCGATGTCGAGCACTTGCTTGCCGGCCACCAGAGCCGTCGAGAACAGATAGCGATGATAGTGCTCGTACTGGATCGGGCCGCCGACACCGGGCAAATAGCGCTCGCCGGTGAATTCGTGGCCATTCTCCGCACCCTTGAAGCGAAACGTCCGAACTGTTTTAGTCATAGCGAATGATCCTGCTGATACTGATAGCGTGAGTCGTCAAGCTGCATGCCGGTAGCAAGCTGCCGCCGGGGCAGTCGATCGTCAATGCACGAGCGGGGACAGGCCAACGCCTGTCAGCGGCACGCCAACCAGCGCATGCCGCACCCTGGACGAGACGACCTCGAGCGGCAACCCGTCATGAATCCAGTGAAGCTGCACATGGTCGTACTGCGTGCCTTCCGCCACGGCCACATTGATGAAATATTGGCCTTCCGGCAGCACCGGCATCACGAACGAAAACTCGGCGGTCAACGTGTCGCCGGCACTGCATACGACCGGATCGCCGATATAAGTCAAATAGGTATTGGCACCGACCAGCTCCTGGCCGCGCTCGTTCTTGATGTAAAAACCGGCGATCGGCGACATGAGCGCATCGTCGACCTCGATCGTCACGCGCAGCCGCACCGGCTCGCCCCCCACCACCCAGGCAAGCGGGCGCCGCGCATTGTCCACCAACGACACATCGACGATGCGGGCGCCGCCCGCGCCGAAGGCTTGCGACGACACATTGAACGGCAGTACGCGGATATCGTTGCGCAGCGGCGTGACGTTGATCGCGTCGCGGCGGGCGTCGAGCCGCTCGGGCGCCTGGCCACCCGCGGCGCCGGCGGACGATGCCGGACGCGCCGCGGCCGGCGCCAGCGTGCCGTTGCTGTAGCGCGCCTCCAGATAGGCGCCGCAGACCTCCGACGGCGTGCCCTGCGCAATCACGCTGCCGGCATCGATCCAGACTGCACGCGTGCAGAGCTTGCGAATCGTGGAGGTGTCGTGGCTCACGAACAGGATGGTTCCGTGCTGCTTGAACGCTTCGAGGAAGCGATAGCACTTCTGATTGAAAAATGCGTCGCCGACCGCCAATGCTTCGTCGATCACAAGGATATCGGCGTCGACGTGCGCGATGACCGCGAACGCCAGGCGCACGAACATGCCGCTCGAGTACGTCTTGACCGGCTGGTCGATGAATTCGCCAATGTCGGCAAAGGCCGCGATCGAGTCGTAACGCGCATCGATCTGAGCGCGCGTGAGGCCGTAGAGCTGTGCGTTCAGATAGATATTCTCGCGGCCGGTGTACTCGGCGTCGAAGCCCGACCCGAGTTCCAGCAGCGCCGCCACCTTGCCGCTGACGTTCAACGAACCGGAGCTCGGCGCCAGCGTGCCGCAGATGATCTGCAACAAGGTGCTCTTGCCGGACCCATTTCGTCCGACGATGCCGACCGTCTCGCCACGCCGCACCGACAGCGAAATGTCTTTCAAGGCCCAGAACGTGTCGGCGCCGGCCATGCGCTCGCCAGCCGGGTACCCCGGGACGAACCGCGATACCACTCCGAGCATGCCGCGCTTGAGCCGATCGGACGGCTGTTGATACGCAGCAAAACCCTTGGCGATGCCGACCGCCTCGATTGCGCTCTCTTCAGACATACAGGTTTATTATGTGCTCGCCCTTCGGCCAGGAAGACACGGCACGTCGGCGAAAACGCGCATTCCAGGTGCGGCAGAGCGGGGGCAGGTTCGTTGTAAAAGTTGCAGAATTCTACCGCGTTTTGGGCTTTCCACGATGCGAGATGCAACAATCCTGCACGCCTCTCCACCCACGTCAAAACGACGTTGCGCGCCGCACCGCAATTGTCGTGCCGACGCGACAGACGGGGCATGAGCAGATCGTGCCGATCGCGGCATTTACACTTCGACACACTTCAGCGCTCTCTTGAAACCTGCCGCAAGAGACGGCCGCCTGACACCGTGTGACATAATTCGTGGCGTTGCGAACGTGCCGCCCACAATCCAAGATCGCCACGGAGCCTTCCGGCCTCAGATCATCGCCCGGCCGATCTCCCGATAGCGGCTTCACCTGTTTCCGCGGCCAATGCAATCCGCCGCTTCCGGCAATATTTTCAAACGACATTATGCAAAGCTTCAGCACTTCGCCGCGAGCGCTCGCCGCGTCGCTGATTCGGAATCGACGCCTGCTGCTAGACCTCGCGCGACGCGACGCCGTCGGACGCTACAAGGGTTCCGTCCTCGGTATTTTCTGGTCGCTGCTGACCCCGCTCATGATGCTCAGCGTCTACACCTTCGTGTTCAGCGAAGTGTTCAAGTCGCGCTGGGGCGGCGCATCGCCATCGGCGTCCAAAGGTGAATTCGCCGTCGTTCTGTTCGCCGGCATGATCATGTTCAATCTGTTCTCGGAGTGTGCGAACCGCGCTCCGTCGCAGATCCTGTCGAATGCCAACTTCGTCAAGAAGATCGTATTCCCGCTCGAGATCCTGCCCTGCGTGACGCTGCTCTCGGGGCTGTTCCATCTTTGCGTGAGTGCGTTGATCCTGCTTGTCGCCGAGTGGCTGATTCTCGGCCATGTCCCGCTGACCGCATTGCTGTTTCCGATCGTGCTCGCACCGCTGTGTCTGCTCATCATGGGTCTGAGCTGGTTGCTCGCGGCCACCGGTGTGTACCTTCGCGACATCGGCCAGACTGTCGGCATCGCGATCACCGCGCTCATGTTCCTCTCCCCGGTGTTTTTCCCCGTCTCGTCGCTGCCGGAACGGTTTCGCAAGTTTGTCTATCTGAATCCGATGACCTATCCGATCGAGCAAAGCCGCGATGTGCTCGTATTCGGCAATCCGATCGACTGGAGCCGCTGGAGCGTGTATTGCGTGCTGGCCGCGCTGATCGCATGGATCGGCTTCGCGTGGTTCCAGAAAACACGCAGAGGTTTTGCCGATGTCATCTGAGATCGCCATCCGCATCTCGAGCGTCGCCAAGGGCTTCGAATCGTATCGCCGGCCGGCGGACCGCCTCAAACGCAGCCTCTATTCGCTGTTCGCAGCGCTTACGCCACTGCCGCCCCTGCGCCGCTTCTGGCAGGCCAGGGCGCAGGACAGCGTCCGGATGTTCTGGGCGCTGCGCGATATCAGCTTCGACGTCGCGCGCGGCGAAACGATCGGCATCATCGGCCGCAACGGCTCGGGAAAAAGCACGCTGCTGCAGATCGTCTGCGGCACGCTCGCGCCGACGCAAGGCGAGGCGCAGACACACGGACGCATCGCGGCGCTGCTCGAACTGGGCTCGGGTTTCGATACCGAATACAGCGGGCGGGAAAACATCTTCATCAATGGCCAATTGCACGGCCTGACACGCGAAGAAATCGAGGCGCGCCTCGACGACATCATCGAATTCGCCGACATCGGCGAATTCATCGATCAGCCGGTCAAGACATACTCGAGCGGGATGTTCGTGCGCCTGGCGTTCGCGGTCATCGCGCACGTCGACGCCGACATCCTCGTGATCGACGAAGCCCTGGCGGTCGGCGATGCGTTCTTCACGCAAAAATGCATGCGCTTCCTGCGACGCTTCCAGCAGCACGGCACCGTGCTGTTCGTCAGCCACGACTCGGCGGCCGTACGCAGCCTGTGCGACCGGGCGATCTGGCTCGATCGCGGGGTGCTGCGCGAAAGCGGCAGTTCGAAAGAAGTCTGCACGCACTATTTCGAAGCCTTCTATCGTCAGCAACAAGGCGAAGGCCTCGACTGGCACAAACGCTCGCCGCGCAAGACGCGCGAACGCCCTGAAGGCCACGCGCGACCCGCGGCGGATCAGCGGGCGCACTTCGCCGCGCTGCCGGCCCGCCAAGCGCCCTCGCTCGGCGGCGCCGACATCGATCCTCAAGCTTTGCCGGCCCACCGCGAACGGCCGTTGATCGACAACGTCGCATTGATCGGGGAGAACGGCGCCACGGTTGCCTGGATCACCGGCAACGATCCGGTGACGCTGCGGGTCACGTTGCGCGATCCGGGCGGCGTGGAACCGCCGTGCGTCGGCTTCATCGTCAAGGATCGGCTCGGCCAGGCTGTCTTCGGCGACGACACGGCGTTCTCGCCGGTCGCCCACGCCGAGGTATGCGAGCAGTGGGTCGCCGAATTTCGCTTTGCGATGCCATTGCTGCCGCCGGGCGATTACGCCGTCACCGCCTACGTGCTGTCGAATGTCGATGGCACGGCGCACATCGTCGACTGCGTACACGATGCCTGCATCGTCAAATCCGAATCGGCGCATCTGGCCTCCGGGCTCGCCGGCACGCCCATGACCCGTATCACGCTGCACATCGACGACGCAGTCGAGTAAGCACGACGACGCTCAGTCACCCCGCTCATGACCCACGTTCCGCCGACCGGCGATACCCCTCCTCCTTCTGTCGACACGGCTTCCGAGGCTGGCCGGCTGCGCCGCCTCGCGACCATCGTGCCGCTCGCTGTCGGCGTTGCCCGCCGGATGGCGGTCACGCACGGCGGCTATCCGGCCGCGATGGCCTATTGCATCCGCATCCTGCGCTGGGAAGGCATCCGGGGCTTCCGCAACCGCCTGGGCCGACTCCGCACCGGCCCGGAATACGGCGCCTGGATCGCCCGCTACGACACGTTCGGCGCGGATCAACAGGCCGCCGCGATCGCGGCGATTGCGACCCTGCGCCCGTTGCCGCGCTTCTCGATCTTGATGACAACGGACAGCCACAGCAGCCTTGCCCAGGTCGACGCGACGATCGGTTCGATTCAGGCACAGGTGTATCCGCATTGGGAGCTGTGTATTGCCTGCGACGCATCGCTGCCACCAGCGCTCCGCCATGCCCTCGATGCGCATCGCGACGCCGATGCGCGGATTCGCGTGATGCATCGCGATCAGCCTCTCGCGAATCCAGGCAACGACGCGCTCTCGCTCGCCTCGGGCAGCTTCGTGGCATCGATCGGCCCCAATGACCTTTTGCCGCCTCACGCACTGTTCGTGGTCGCCCGCTACATCGAGCGCCATCCACAAGCCCGGCTGTTCTATAGCGACGAAGACCAGCTCGACGAGCACGGCACACGCAACGCGCCCTGCTTCAAACCCGATTGGAATCCGCTGCTGTTCCGCGCTCAGGATCTGTTCTCGCACCTCGGTGTATTCGACGCCGCGCTGATCCGCGAAGCCGGCGGTTTTCGGCCAGGCTTCGGCGCGAGCTACGACCTGGCACTGCGCTGCATCGAGATTGCCGGCGAAAACGATATCGTTCATATTCCGCATGTCCTGTATCACCGGCGCGTCCAGTCCGGCGATACGGCAAGCGCGAAGGCGCAACGCTCGCACGCCGAACGACAGGCGCTGCTCGAGCATCTGCAGCGCACGAACCTGCGCGGTGCGACGGTCGAAGCCGCGGCCCCCGGCGCCGCGGTTCTGCGCGTGCGCTATCCGCTACCGCAACCGGCGCCGCTCGTGTCGATCATCGTGCCGACACGAGACAGCCTGCCGCTGCTGCGCACCTGTCTCGACAGCCTGATGCGCACCACCCGCTACCCGAACTACGAAATCATCGTGGTCGACAACGGCAGCATCGAGCCCGCGACGCTGGCCTATTTCGAGCAGTTGGGGCAACAGCCTCGCGTACGTATCCTGCGCGACGATTCACCGTTCAATTTTTCCGCACTGAACAATCGTGCCGCCGCCATCGCGCGCGGCGCCTATCTGTGCCTGCTCAACAACGACACCGAGATACAGGACGGGGGTTGGCTCGACGAGATGGTGGCGCTGGCCGCACTGCCGGGCATCGGCGCGGTCGGCGCTGCGCTGCGCTACCCGGACGGCCAGCTTCAGCACGGCGGCGTACTGCTCGGCCTGAACGGCACGGCCGGACACCTGCACCACATGCTGCCGCGCGGCCAGTTCGGCTATATGAGCCGCGCAATATCGATTCAGAACGTATCGGCCGTCACCGCCGCGTGCCTCGTTGTCAGCAAGGCGATCTACGATCAGGTGGGGGGGCTCGAGGAAACGCTGCGCGTCGCGTTCAACGACGTGGATTTCTGCCTCAAGGTACGTGAAGCGGGTTACCGCAACGCCTGGACCCCGTTCGCCGAACTGACGCACCACGAATCGGCAAGCCGCGGCACAGACATGTCGCCGGAAAAGTACGCAAGATTCCTCGAGGAAGCGAAACGCATGGAAGCCCGCTGGGGCGATGCGCTGCTGCGCGACCCGGCGTACAACCCCAACCTGTCGCTGGCCGACAATGTGCCGCCTTTCTCGTACGCGGAGCCGCCGCGCATCGGCATGCTCGATTGAGCAACCGAACGCAGCCGGGCCCGCTCACCGCGCCCGATATGCGCCGAGCCGCCCCAGCACCCCGTCTACCAAGCCTTGCCACGCCAAGCGCACATGCTCGCGCCGACGCTCCGGAAACAGGCAATAGATGAAAATCCGCGGCGGCAGCTTGACGAGCTCGGCCGTCTTCCAGGTCAGCGGCATGGAGCGGCGTTTCGCAAGCGCGACGACATTGCGGAACTGGTAGTAATGCCGGATCGGCGCGTGCATCGGATAGTTGCGCCCCAGTACGCGCACCGGCTCTCCACCGAGCTGGTGACGCAAACGCAGCCAGGGAATACCGATCACGCGATAGCCTGCCCGTTTGGCTCGCACGCACCATTCGAGATCGACGAAATCGATGAACAGTGCGGCCTCCATCGGACCGATCTCGCGCCAGTAGCGCAGATTCACGCACGATCCCGACGTAATCAGGAAATCGACGTCAATCGGCGCGTTGCCGACGGGGGGAACCCGGAGAAAGCGGCCCCAACCGAATCGCACGAATGGCGCAACGCCGCGCAGGCGCGCGTCCTCGTAGGCCGGCCCCCCCAGCGCAACCGGCGCACCGCTTGCATCGGCTGCCGCCACCGCGGCCGGTAGTTCGTTCAACAGCTCGGGGAGCGGCTCGCTGTCCTGATCGAACAGCATCGCCATCGCATAGCCATCGGCGATCAACGCTTCGACGCCTTGATTCAGCGCCAGCGCGATACCGACGTTTTCGCCGTTCGGCAGATATCGAATTGCCGGATCGAGCCCGAGCGCCGACGCACTGGTCGGCCCTGCCGTGTTGTCCACGACCACGCAATGCATGATCGTGGACAGACGATTCGCGCGCGCGACGCAATCGGCATCGGGGTTGTAGAAGATGACGACCGCACCGACGCGCGTGCGGGCAGGCAGATCGCCGTTCAATCCGCGGTCATGCACAGACGCAGCGCATCGCGCCAGTTCGGAACGGCCAGGCCGAAGATCCGCTCCAGCTTGTCCATCGACAGCCGGGAATTCGATGGACGTGCCGCCGGCGTGGGATATGACGAAGCCGGAATCGGATGCACGACCGGACGCGTCTCGCCGGCCGCCTGTTCGAAGATCGCTTCGGCAAAACCGTGCCACGACGTCTCGCCGCCAGCGGCCAGGTGATAAATGCCCGAATGGGCATGCCACCACGCATCGGCCTGCACGCCCGGCGAGACCGACTGCGCCAGCACGGCCGCGGTCAGATCGGCAATCGTGCGCGACCACGTTGGTGCGCCAATCTGATCGGCCACCACATTGAGCTCGCTTCGCTCCGCGCCGACACGCAGCATCGTCTTCAGGAAATTGCGGCCGCGCAGGCCGTACACCCAGCTCGTGCGCAGGATCAGATGGCGGCAGCCGCTGGCAACGATCGCCTGCTCGCCTTCCAGCTTGGTTCGACCGTACACGTTGCGCGGGCCGACGGGATCGGTTTCCACATAGCGCGCCTCGCCGTCGCCGGCGTAGACGTAATCGGTGGAGTAATGCACGAGCGCGGCGTCGCTGCGCTTCGCCTCTTCGGCAAAGGCTGCCGGCGCATCGACGTTGAGCCGGGTCGCCCCGGCCACATCGCTTTCCGCCTGATCGACGGCCGTATATGCCGCCGGGTTGACGACCAGCGCCGGGGCAATCTCGCGCATCGTGCGGCGAATCGCATCCGGATCCGACAGATCGAGCGCCTGCCGATCCAGCGCGACGACGCGTCCGAGCCCTTGCAGGCTGCGCGCGAGTTCATAGCCGACCTGGCCGTTGACGCCCGTCAGCAGGATAGTGCGTTGCGATGAATTCATCACGACCTCAGGCGTAGACGTCTGCATCTGCAAGCCGCACACCCGCCGCATCCTTCGCCGCCAGTTGCGGCTCGAAATCGATCGGCCAGTCGATCGCGAGCGACGGATCGTTCCACAGGATGCTGCGTTCGAATTCCGGGTACCAGTAATCGGTCGTCTTGTAGAGGAACTGGGCCGATTCGCTGAGCGTGACGAAGCCGTGCGCGAAGCCCGGCGGCACCCACATCTGGCGCGCGTTCTCGGCCGACAGCAGCACGCCGACCCACTTGCCGAAATTCGGCGACGACTTGCGGATGTCGACGGCCACGTCGAACACCTCGCCCTCGATCACGCGCACCAGCTTGCCCTGCGCATGCTCGATCTGATAATGCAGCCCACGCAGCACGCCGCGCGCCGAGCGCGAGTGGTTGTCCTGCACGAACACCGCGCCCGCATCCACCTTGTCGGCGAATTCGCGGCCGTTGAAGCTCTCGTAGAAAAAGCCTCGCGCGTCGCCGAACACCTTCGGTTCGACGATCTTCACCTCCGGCAATGCCGTTGCCGTCACTTGGATTGCCATGCGACCTGTTCCGTCAAAAGGTTCTTCAGATATTGCCCATACGCGTTCTTCGCGAGCGGCTGCGCGAGCTTGAGCACCTGCTCGCCGTCGATCCAGCGATGCCGGTAGGCGATTTCCTCCGGACACGCGACCACGAGCCCCTGCCGCTTCTGCAGCGTCGCAATGAACGTCGCGGCCTCGATCAGCGAATCGTGCGTGCCGGTATCGAGCCAGGCATAGCCGCGGCCCATGATCTCGACGTCGAGCTGGCCCGCCTTCAGGTAGCGCGAGTTCACGTCGGTGATCTCGAGCTCGCCGCGCGCCGACGGCTTGATGTCGGCGGCGATGTCGCACACCTGGTTGTCGTAGAAATAGAGGCCGGTGACGGCGTAGTTCGAGCGCGGCTTGGCCGGCTTTTCCTCGATCGACAGCGCGCGGAAATCCTTGTCGAACTCCACCACGCCGTAGCGCTCCGGATCGTGCACGTGATAGGCGAACACCGTCGCGCCGGCATCGCGCGCGTCGGCGCGCTGCAACTGCTTCGCCAGATCGTGCCCGTAGAAGATGTTGTCGCCCAGAATCAGCGCCGACGGATCGTTGCCGACGAACGCCTTGCCGATGATGAACGCCTGCGCCAGACCATCGGGCGACGGCTGCACCGCGTACTGGATGTCCATGCCCCACTGCGAACCGTCGCCGAGCATCGCCTCGAAACGCGGCGTGTCCTGCGGCGTCGAGATGATCAGCACCTCGCGGATGCCGGCGATCATCAGCGTCGACAGCGGGTAATAGATCATCGGCTTGTCGTACACGGGCAGCAGCTGCTTCGACACCGCATGCGTGATCGGATACAGCCGCGTGCCGGAACCGCCGGCCAGAATGATGCCCTTGCGTGCCATCGCTTCGCTCCTCGTCAAGCGCGTTGCGCGTAGTTCATCTCAACCCATTTGCGGTACTCGCCCGACGCGACTTCGGCGGCCCACGCCTGATTGTCGAGATACCAGCGCACGGTCTTCGCCATGCCGGTTTCGAAGGTTTCGGCCGGCTTCCAGCCGAGCTCGCGCTCGAGCTTGCGCGCGTCGATCGCGTAGCGGCGATCGTGGCCGGGGCGATCGGTCACGAACGTGATCTGGTCGCGGTACGAGCCGCTCGCCTTCGGCTTCTGCGCATCGAGCAGATCGCACAGCACGTGCACGACGTCGAGGTTCTTCTTCTCGTTCCAGCCGCCGACGTTGTACGTCTCGCCGGGCAGGCCGCGCGCGAGCACCTCGCGAATCGCCGAGCAGTGATCGCCCACATACAGCCAGTCGCGCACGTTCTGCCCATCGCCATACACTGGCAGCGGCTTGCCGGCCAGCGCGTTGGCGATGATCAGCGGAATCAGCTTCTCGGGGAATTGATACGGGCCGTAGTTGTTCGAGCAGTTGGTGGTCAGCACCGGCAGCCCGTACGTGTGGAAATAGGCGCGCACCAGGTGATCGGAACCGGCCTTGGTGGCCGAGTACGGGCTGTTCGGCGTGTACGGCGTGGTTTCGGAGAACTGCGGATCGGTGGCCGACAGCGAACCGAACACCTCGTCGGTGGACACGTGCAGGAAGCGGAATGCGGCCTTCGCCTCGGCGTCGAGCGTGTTCCAGTACTGGCGCGTCGCCTCGAGCATCGTGAACGTGCCGACCACGTTGGTCTGGACGAAATCGGCCGGGCCGTGGATCGAACGATCCACATGGCTTTCGGCCGCGAAATGCAGCACCGCGCGCGGGCGATGCTCGGCCAGCAACGCGTCGATCGCCGCGCGATCGCAAATGTCGACGCGGGCGAAGATGTGGTTCGGATTGTCCTGCAGCGACTTCAGGGTGCCGAGGTTGCCTGCGTAGGTCAGCTTGTCGACATTCACCACCGGTTCGCCGGATTGCGCGAACCAGTCGAGCACGAAATTGGCGCCGATAAAACCGGCACCGCCCGTCACCAATATCATGGGAATCCCTTGTCGAAAACGGAGTCTGAATTAGCCGAAAATGCGGAAAGTCCGCATTCGACCCCTCGGAATGCGCGCCGTGAATCGCGAGTATCTGTTGTTCTCGGGTCGATGGCCGTGCTGTAGGCCACATACCGCACAGGGCAGCAATTATAAGGCCTGTGCCGCACCAAAAAACACGCGTCTAACAACTTGCAACAGCTTGACAAATACCGAAACAATGGCATTTTTCTCGTAAAATCGTCTCAAAATGAGCCGAATTTGCGCGGATTCTGCTCGTCGTTCCAACCCGTCGAGGGCCCGAACGACTTGTGATACCGTCTGCTGCAAGTCCGTCAAGAATCGTGAAACCGTTACCCCTTCTCAAGCAATGACCCATGTGTCCGGTCCAGCCGCGCCCATCGCGTTCGGCGACCTCCAGGGCTGCCATGCCCCGTTCCTCGAATTGCTGTCCCGCCTGTCGCCCGCCGCCGATCGCCCGCTCTGGTTCGCCGGCGATCTGGTCAATCGCGGCCCGGCCTCGCTCGCCACGCTGCGTGCCGTGATCGCGCTCGGCGAGCGCCGCGTCGCGGTGCTCGGCAATCACGATCTGCATCTGCTGGCCGCCGCGGCCGGCATCCGCCAACTCAAATCGGGCGACACGCTCGCCGAGATCCTCGATGCGCCCGATGCGGGCGATCTGCTCGACTGGGTGCGCCACCTGCCGTTCGCGCATTACGAAAACGGCAAGCTGATGGTGCATGCCGGTGTGCTGCCGCAATGGGACGTGACGCTGGCGCTCGAACTGGCCGACGAATTGCAGCGCGCACTGCGCGCGCCGGACTGGCAGGACACGCTGCGCACGCTCTACGGCAACGAGCCGAACCGCTGGCGCGACGGGCTGACGAAGACGGAGCGGCTGCGCGTGGCGTTCAACGCGTTTACGCGGATCCGCTTCTGCACGCCGGTCGGCGCGATGGAGTTTCGCGGCAACGGCGGCCCGGAATCGGCGCCGGACGGCTATCTGCCGTGGTTCGACGTGCCGAGCCGGCGCACCGCCGACACCACCATGGTGTTCGGCCACTGGGCCGCGAACGGGCTGATGCTGCGCGACCGGCTCGTTGCGCTCGATTCGGGCTGCGTCTGGGGCAATCAGCTGTCGGCCGTCGAGTTGACCGACGATCCGGCCGCACGGCGCGTCACGCAGGTCAGTTGCGCGCATTGCCAGGTCGGCAAGCGCTGAGCAGCAGATGACGAGCGGGCGAGAGCGCGTGCCCCGCCGAAACGACAACAGGCCGCGCCGGAATCCGGCGGGGCCTGTTGTCTGTGCCACCCGATGCGGCGATCAGGCGTCGCGTTGCGTGGCCGTCTCCGCGTCGGGCGTGGCGGCCACCGCCGTCGCAGGCTGCTGCGCTTGCGCCGCATCGGCAATCGTGCCTTCCGGCGGCAGCTCGTCCCGCGCCAGCAAGGCCAGCGCCTCGGCCGTCGGCTTGCCCGAAGCGGCCTGCATCTCGGTCAGCGCCGCCAGCACCGAAGCACGTGCCAGCGCCGACAGCTCTCGACGGTCGGGGCCCGCCTCGATCGGCTTGCCCACGTACAGATGCGCGACGAGCGGCTGGTCGCCGAGCACCCGTTCGAGCGAGCGGCCGAGCGACATCTTGCCGGTATAAGCCGGTGCCAGCGACTGCCGCCCCTGCCCGTCCTCGTACATGATGCAGACCGGCTGCACCGGGCAGCCGGCCTCCACCGCCGCCTGGAACAGGTTCGCGTGGAACGGCAACAGATCGAGCCCGTTCGACGTGGTGCCTTCCGGAAACACGCACATCAGCTCGCCGCCGTTCAGCCGCTGCGCCATCTCGTGCATGATCCGCAGCGCCTCGCTGCGCTTCTCGCGCTTGAGGAACACGGTGCCGAGCTTCTCGGCCAGCCAGCCCACCACCGGCCACTGCCGCACCTCGGCCTTCGAAACGAACGGCGTCGGCCGCCATGCGTTGATCACGTAGATGTCGAGCCACGACACGTGGTTGCCGATCACGAGCGCGCGCGAATCGAGCCGTGCCTCGTCGTGATGGACCACGAGGCGCATGCCGCACAGGGACAGCATCTTCAGGGTCCAGCCGCGGATCAGCGCCTGCTTGCGCGCCGGGCTCACGCGCCCGAACAGCAAGGCGACGGTCGCCATGCCGCGCAGCAGATGCAGGATCAGGCGCGCTTTGCGCAACGCTTTCATGGATGGGCTCCGGTCAGCGACGCTCGAACGCCACCTGGCCGGCCACGATCGTGGCCAGCACGCGGGCCGGCAGTTCGTAGCCGAGGAACGGCGTGTTGTGGCCCTGGCTCTTGAGCCCGCGCGGCTCGACCTGCCAGTGCGCGGCCGGATCGAACACCACGATGTCGGCCACGCCGCCCACGGCGATGCGGCCGGCCGGCAGCTTCAGCACGTCGGCCGCGCCGGCCGTGATGCGGTTCAGCGCGCGGGCGAGCGGCAGGTTCGCCTCGTTGGCCCACTTCACCGTAAGCGACAGCAGCAGTTCCAGGCCGGTCGAACCGGGCGTGGCTTCCGCGAACGGCAGCAGCTTTTCGTCGTCGTCCACCGGCGTGTGATCGGAGCAGATCGCGTCGATCGTGCCGTCGGCCACGCCGGCGCGGATCGCCGCGCGGTCGCGCTCGGCGCGCAGCGGCGGATCGAGGCGGAACTGCGCGTCGAAGTAGCCGATGTCGATGTCGATCAGATGCAGGTGATTGGCGCTGACGTCGCAGGTGATCGGCAGGCCTTCGGCCTTGGCCCCGCGCACCAGCTCGATGCCGGCGGCCGACGACAGGCGCGCGATGTGCACGCGCGCGCCGGTCACGCGCACCAGCTCGAACAGCGTGTGCAGCGCGATCGTCTCGGCCGACACCGGCACGCCCGACAGCCCGAGCCGCGACGCGACCGGCCCGCTGGCCGCCACGCCGCCCTTGGCGAGGAACGCGTCCACGGGGCGCAGCCACACCGTGAAATCGTAGGTTTTCGCGTATTGCAGCGCGCGCAGCAGCACCTGCGTGTCGCGAATCGGCGAATCGGCCTGCGTGAAGCCGATGCAGCCCGATTCGGTCAGCTCGACCATCTCGGTGATGACCTCGCCCTTCAGGCCGACGGTCAGCGCGCCGAGCGGATAGACGTGCGCCTGGTGCAGCTTGCTCGCGCGGAACTTCAGCATCTCGACAAGGCCCGGCTCGTCGAGCACGGGATCGGTGTCGGGCGGACAAACGAGGCTCGTCACGCCGCCGGCGACGGCCGCGGCCATCTCCGATTCGAGCGTGGCCTTGTGCTCGTAGCCCGGCTCGCGCAGCCGCGCCGACAGGTCGACGAGCCCCGGCGCGACGATCTTGCCGCTCGCGTCGAGGGTCTTCGCCGCGTGGAAATCGGCCGGCGCCGCGCCGATCGCGACCACCTTGCCTGCCGCGACGTACACGTCGGCCTGTTGTTCGGTGCCGGCGACCGGATCGATCAGCGTGCCGCCCTTGATATGAATCTTCATGCGCTGCCTGTGAATGCGTTGGATGCGTTGAGTGCGAAGGCCGGCCGTCGCGGCGCCGCGTCGATGCGGCGGCGCCGGCCGGGCCGCGTCAGTCGCTGTTGCCCGCGACGATGCCCATCACGGCCATCCGGACCGCGATGCCGAACGTCACCTGATTGAGAATCACCGATTGCGGGCCGTCGGCCACCTGCGAGTCGATCTCGACGCCGCGGTTCATCGGGCCCGGGTGCATCACGATCGCGTCGGGCGCGGCCAGCGCGAGACGCTCGGGCGTGAGGCCCCAGCTCTTGAAATACTCCTGCGCCGACGGCAGCAGCGCGCCGCTCATGCGCTCGTTCTGCAGGCGCAGCATGATGATCACGTCGACGCCCTTCAGGCCTTCGTCGAGGTTGTGATAGACCTTCACGCCCATCTGCTCGAGCCCGCCCGGCAGCAGCGTGCGCGGGCCGATCGCGCGGATCTCGGGCACGCCGAGCGTGGTCAGCGCATGGATGTCGGAGCGCGCCACGCGCGAGTGCAGGATGTCGCCGACGATCGCCACGCGCAGATTCGTGAAATCGCGCTTGTAGTGGCGGATCGTGTACATGTCGAGCAGGCCCTGCGTCGGGTGCGCATGGCGCCCGTCGCCGGCGTTGATCACGTGCACGTGCGGCGCGCAGTGCTCGGCGATCAGGTACGGCGCGCCGCTCGAGGCGTGACGCACGACGAACAGATCCGCGTGCATCGCCGACAGGTTGTTGATCGTGTCGAGCAGCGATTCGCCCTTGCTGGTGGACGACGCGTTGATGTTCAGGTTCAGCACGTCGGCCGACAGGCGCGTCGCGGCGATCTCGAACGTGGTGCGGGTGCGCGTGGAGTTCTCGAAGAACAGGTTGAACACCGATTTGCCGCGCAGCAGCGGCACCTTCTTCACCTCGCGATCGGTCACGCTGACGAACTGCTCGGCCGTGTCGAGGATGTGCGTGACGATCGAGGTGGGCAAGCCCTCGATCGACAGCAGATGCTTGAGCTCGCCGTTTTTCGTGAGCTGCGGGTTGCCCTTCAGGAAGCCGTGGCGAAAGCGTTCGGCGGGCGCGGCCGCGGCGGGTGCGCCGGTTTGGCCGGTGGTGTCGGTCGTCATGATGTGCGTGATTCCAACGTGTTGCTAGGCAGCGCCCGCGCGCGCTGAGGCGCGGGCGCCGGATGAGGCTCGCTCAGTGCGAGCGCGCCTCGAGATCGAACGTGAACTGCAGGGCGTCGTCGTGCGCGAGCACCAGCGTGGCGTCGGGCGCAACGTCGAGCGTGCCGCCCAGGAAACGCGCCGCCACCGGCAGCTCGCGGCCGCCGCGATCGGCCAGCACGGCCAGCTCGACGGCGGCCGGGCGGCCGTAATCGTACAGCTCGTTGAGCGCGGCGCGCACGGTGCGGCCGGTGGACAGCACGTCGTCGACCAGCAGGATCCGGCGGCCGTCCACTTCGAACGGCAGCGAGGTCGGGCTGGCCTGGCTGTGCAGGCCCTTTTTCGCGTAGTCGTCGCGATGCAGCGCGACGTTGACCACGCCGAAGCCGGGCGCCTTCAGGTCGCGCGCGAGACGTTCGGCCAGCCAGGCGCCGCCGCTGTGGATGCCGGCGAGCACGGGGCCGTCGGCCGCCGCGAACGCGGCCTCGCCGTAGGCGCCGCGGATCTGGTCGAGCAGCGTGCGATAGAGCGCTTCGGCGTCAATGGAACTCATGATGATCGGGCAACTGGTCGAGATAGTGTTGAAGGATCACGCGGGCGGCTTCGGCGTCGATGGCGTCGGCCTTCGCGCCGCGCGCGCGCAGGCCGGCGCGCGCCTCGACCGACGAATAGCGCTCGTCGATCCAGCTCACGGGCAGGTTGAAGCGGCCGTTCAGCTGATTGCCGAAGCGCTTCGCCTGCTGCGTCATCTCGTGAGGCGTGCCGTCCGGATGCAGCGGCAGGCCGACCACGAGCGCGTCCGGCCGCCATTCGGCGAGCAGCTCGCCGACGGCCTGGAAACGATACTCGCGATTGAGGTTGGGAACGATGACAAGCGCGCGCGCCGTGCGCGTCAGCGTATTGCCGACCGCCACGCCGATGCGCTTTTCGCCGTAGTCGAACGCGAGCAGCGTGGCTTCGCGCGCGGACGCACCGCTCATGCGTGGCCCGCCTCGCCCGACAGCATCGTCGACGACACGCCGAGCAGGCCGAGCGCGGCCTCGAAGCGTTCCTCGGCCGGCGTGTCGAACACGATGCGCGGATCGGCGTCCACGGTCAGCCAGCCGTTCTTCGAGATTTCGTCCTCGAGTTGGCCCGCACCCCAGCCGGCATGGCCGAGCGTCAGCAGAAAGCGCGTCGGGCCCTGGCCCGAGGCCACGGCTTCGAGCACGTCCTTCGAGGTGGTCATTTCCAGCCCGCCCTCGACCGACATGGACGAGCTGTAGCTGCTGCCTTCCACCGGCTCGTGCAGCACGAAGCCGCGCTCGGTTTGCACCGGGCCGCCGAAATACACGGGGATATGCAGCAGCGGCTCGACGTCCAGCTTGAGGTCGATGCGGTTGAACAGCGCTTCGAGATCGATGTCGGTCGGACGATTGATGACCAGGCCGAGCGCGCCGCGCTCGCTGTGATCGCAAAGATAGACCACCGTGCCAGAGAACGTCGGATCGGACATGCCGGGCATGGCGATCAGGAACTGGTTGGTGAGATTGATGCGATCGGAACTCTTTGGCATGGTTTGAATTTTAGCAAAGACCTTGCCGCGCCACGGGCGCCGCAAGCGTCGATATACGGATCACGTCGCACTCTATCACGCGCGCGAGGCGGACCGGCGGGCATGGCGCGGCGCGATACGGAAGCGCCGCGGCGATCGTTCGCGATGCACCAACAAACGGCGCCGATGGCGTGCCGGCGCCCGGCGATGGGCGGCGAATGCGGATCGGAAACGGGCGGCTCGCCTGCGCGCCCGGCCGCGACGATAGATGGGGAACGATCGAATCCGCCCTGCCCGCGCTCAGGCGGATTCGAGCACGGCGGCCAGCGCCTCGCGCTGCGCATCGTGGGTGGCGACGATCAGCTTGCCGCAGCGCCGATGCGGCACCTGGCGCGCCTCGCAGTACGCGTACAGCCGTTGCCGCCCTTCGACGCACAAGCGCGCCTTCAGCGATCCGGCCGGGTAATAGATGCCGGCGTGAATCACCTCGCTGTTGCGCGAGCTCGTGCCGGTGCCGATCGCCGTCTCGGCCTCGACGATCACCGTCTCCCAGCCGCGCTCGGCGCAGGCCCGCGCCACCGCCAGCCCCACCACGCCCGCGCCGATCACGACGCACTCCACCGTTTCCGTCATCCCGTCCCCTCCCGGTTCGTTGCGCAGCGGCCCGCGCACGCGCGGGCCGGCATTTCGCCATCGGAACACAGCAGCATAGCGCAGCGCCGCAGCGCTCCGGTTGCTCGCGTGGAAACGGAAAGCACTGCGAAAGGAACGATGCAAGCGCCAGTCAGCCGGCGTGCTGGTCGAGGAACGTCAGCGGCTGCCCGCCGGGCGCGCCGACCAGCGCCTCGTCGCGCACCACCGGCCGGCCGCGCAGCACGGTGGCCACGGGCCAGCCCTGGCACGTCATGCCGTCGTACGGCGTCCAGCCCGAGACGCTGGCGATCCAGTCGTTGCCGATCGTGCGGCGCGCGCCGAGATCGACGATCGAGAAATCGGCGTCGTAGCCGAGCGCGATGCGCCCCTTGCCCTCGATGCCGAACAAGCGGGCCGGGCCGGCGCTCGTCAGGTCGACGAGCCGTTGCAGGCTCAGCCGCCCATGCGCGACGTGATCGAGCATCACGGGCAGCAAGGTCTGCACGCCGGTCATGCCGCTCGGCGAGTTCGGATACGGCCGCGCCTTTTCCTCGCGCGTGTGCGGCGCGTGATCGCTGCCGATCACGTCCACCACGCCGTCGCGGATCGCCTGCCACAATGCGTCGCGATGCGAAGCGTCGCGCACCGGCGGGTTCATCTGCGCGAGCGTGCCGAGCCGCTCGTAGCAGCCCGGCGCTTCGAGCGTCAGATGATGCGGCGTGACTTCCACGCTGACGCGGCGCTTGTGCTGCGCGAGAAACGCCATCTCCTCGCCCGTCGAGACGTGCAGCACATGCAGCTTGCGGCCGGCCTCGGCGGCCATCGCCACCACGCGGCGCGTGGCCATCAGCGCGCTCTCGGGATCGCGCCAGTGCGGATGATCGCGCACGTCGCCGCTCGCCTCCACCAGCGCGCGCCGCTCGCGCAGCCGCGCCTCGTCCTCGGCGTGCACCGCCATGCGGCGGCGGCCGTTGCGCACGATCCGGCGCAGCACCGCATCGTCGTCGGCCAGCAGGTTGCCGAACGAGCTGCCCATGAACACCTTGACACCCGCGCAGCCCGGCAGCGTTTCGAGCACCGCCAGCCGCTCGGCGTTGATCGCCGAGCCGCCCAGATAGAACGCGTGGTCGCACCAGGCGCGGCCGCGCGCCAGTTCGAGCTTGTCGCGCAGGTCGGACGCCTCGAGCGTGAGCGGCTGCGTGTTCGGCATCTCGAACACGGCCGTCACGCCGCCGAGCACCGCGCCGCGCGTGCCGGCCTCGAGCGTTTCCTTGTGCGTGAGGCCCGGGTCGCGGAAATGCACCTGCGTGTCGATCACGCCGGGCAGCACGTGCAGCCCTTGTGCCGCGAGCCGGTCGCCGGCCTGCCAGCGCGACGCGAGATCGCCGAGCGCCACCACGCGCCCGGCCACGCAGGCGATGTCGATGCGCTCCGCGCCGTTCGGCGTCAGCACCGTGCCGCCCTCGATCAGCAGGTCGGCGTGGCGTCGCGCGACGCGCTCGGCGATGTCGCGATGCTCGACCGCCGCGGCCGATGTGCGGGAAGCGGGCCGCTTGGCGGCAGGCAGCAGCGTCACGTCAGAATTCATTCTGGATCTGCTTGTAGCCGCGCACGAGCGCGTTGTTGGTGCGCGCCACGTCCTCGGAGAACTCGCTCGCGTCGGGCGTGACCTGCGGGTACGAGGCCAGATCGGTATCGGCGCCGATCCGCTCGGTCGACGGCACATGGAAATACGGCGGCAGCTTGCAGCCGTCCACCACCGCGTTGAAGCGCACCACGCAGCCGTCGCCCACCACGCAGTTGAACAGCACGCTGTTGAAGCCGATGAACACGCCGTTGCCGATCTCGCACGGGCCGTGCACGATGGCCCGGTGCGCGATCGAGGTGCGCTCGCCGATCCGCACCGGCGCGCCCGATTTCGAGTGAATCACCACGCCATCCTGAATGTTCGAATGCGCGCCGATCACGATCGGTTCGATCTCGCCGCTCGCGTCGATCTCGTCGGCGCGGATCACCGCGTACGGGCCGATGAAGACGTTCGCCTCGACGACCACGAGGCCGCACAGAATGGCGGTGGGATCGACGAAGGCGTCGGGATGGATGCGCGGCAGGTCGCCGCGCGGGTTCTTGCGAATCATGGTTGCGTGAGCCTCGATGTCGAACGATGAGGGAATGCGGCCGGCGGCGGATTGGCCGTGCGTTCGCCGCGCAGCAGCCGCGCGAACAGGTGCGGATCGCGCCACTCGGCGCGCACCGCCTCGGAAAATTCGATGTCCCGAAGATCGATCGGCCCCATCGCGGGGTTGTGGGCGTCGTCGCGAAAGCATTGCGCGTAGCCGGTGTCCGTCTCGTGCACGATCACCGAATGCAGCCGCACGTCGGCCTCGCCGTTCGCCATGTCGGTGGCGGCCAGCATCGCGTCCGCCAGCAGGAAGAACACGCGCGAGAACTGCTCGGCGCTCGGCGACACGGGCAGCAACACCCAGCGCGCGGAATGGCGGCGCATCGCGGCGAGGTAATCGGCGTCGTCGCCGCGCCAGAGCGTCACGGCGTGATCGAACGCATCGATCAGCTCGCGCACGCCGCCCTTGAGCAGGCCGAAGTCGTACACCATCTGGCCGCGATCGAACGCATGCGCCTCCAGCAGCAGCTCGACGCGATACGAGTGGCCGTGAATCGAGGTCGCGCAGCGCTGCGTGGTGCAGCCGCGCACGATATGGGCGTTCTCGAAGCGGAACAGCTTGCGGATCAGCATCGGGGCGCCCTCGCCGGGGCCGGCTCCGATCTCGAAAATGATTCGTACAACGAATCGTCAGGCAGCGCAGTGTTCGGCATGAAAGCGAAGAAGAAGTGAATCAGTCGGCCGCGCCGGTGCAATCGACGCAGCGCCCGCGAATCTCAATCGCGGCGTGGCTCGCCACGAAATCGTGGCTGCCGGTCAGGTGCGCGAGGCGCTCGCCCAGCGATGCGTCGGCGTATTCGCCGATGCGGCTGCAACGCTCGCAGATCGTGAACACGCTGACCGCATCGCCACGCGCCGCCGTGCGCGGCAGGTATGCATTCAGCGTTTCGAGACGGCTTACCTCGCCCGCCTCGACCAGTCGCGCCAGCGCCCGGTAGATCTGCGCCGGCGCGTTGAACCCCGCGTCGCGCAACCGGTCGAGCAAGGCGTAGGCGCCCAGCGGCGCACCGGCCTGCCGCAGGGCCTCGAGGACGAGTTGCTGTTTCCGGGTCAGGGACATGGCGGATTCGGGGCGACCGGATGCGGCCGGAGTCTCGATGGCTGGAAATGTTACGATATAACGTATCACTTCACAAGCAAAAAGCGGCGCCTTGAAACGTACGGCCCCGCATGGCGTCGCCTGACGTCACCCGCGCCGGGCGGCCGATCTTGCCCGCTTGATGGCTCGGCCCGGCGCGCACACCTTCGTCGCGCCCAAGCCGGCAGCCTCATCCGCTCAACCCACCACGCCCGTCACGAGCAGCAGGTTCGTGCCGCAGATCACGGCGAACAACGCCCAGGCGAACACCTTCGCCCCCCATCCGATCGCGTGCGCCTTCATCAGCGTCGTGTCGCTGACCGAGCGGATCAGCGGCCACATCGCGAACGGCAACTGCAGGCTCAGCAGCACCTGGCTCCATACCAGCAGCTTGCCGACCGAGCCGTCGCCGAGCAGCAGCACGCCGGCCAGCGCCGGCGCGAGCGCGAGCCCGCGCGTGATCAGGCGGCGTTGATAGCACGGGATCTTGACGTGCAGGAAGCCGTCCATGATGACCTGCCCGGCGATCGTGCCGGTCAGCGTCGAGCTTTGCCCCGAAGCCAGCAGCGCGATGCCGAACAGGATCGCCGCGCCGCCGCCCACCAGCGGCGTGATCAGTTGGTAGGCCTGCTCGATGTCGGCCACGCCGGTATGGCCGGCCGCATGGAACGCCGCGCCCGCCAGGATCAGGATCGCCGCGTTCACGCACATCGCCACCAGCAGCGAGCACCAAGTGTCCACCCGCACCATCGCGAGCGTGTCGAGCACGTGGCCGCGCGCGCCGCCCGTCACGCGGCGCGTCTGCACCACCGACGAATGCAGATAGAGGTTGTGCGGCATGATGGTCGCGCCCACGATGCCGAGCGCCAGCACGATCGCATCCTTGCGGTCGTGGCCCGGATCGCCCGGAATCAGCCCGGCCGCCACGGCGTGCCAGTCGGTCGGCACCATCGCCACCTGCGCGACGAAGCAGCAGGCCATCGTGCCGATCAGGCCCAGCACGATCGCCTCGATCTGCCGGAAGCCCTTGCCCTGCATGCCGAGCACGATCAGCGTGTCGAGCGCCGTCAGCACGATGCCCCAGGCCAGCGGCACGCCGAGCAGCAGCTTGAACGCGAGCGCGCAGCCGAGCACCTCGGCGATGTCGCAGGCGATGATCGAGATTTCGGCCGTGACCCATTGCAGCCATTTGCCGAACGGGCCGTAGCGCTCGTAGCTGATCTGCGCGAGATCGCGGCCCGCCACGAGCCCGAGCCGCGCGGCCAGCATCTGCAGGAAGATCGCGGCGAGGCTCGAGAACGCCACCACCCACAGCAGCGAATAGCCGAATTGCGAGCCGGCCTGGATGTCGGTCGCCCAGTTGCCCGGATCCATGTAGCCGATCGCCACCAGCAGGCCCGGCCCGAAAAAGCGGCGCAGGCGCGCGAACCACGAGGCGCGCGCATCGATGGTGATGCTGCCCTTCACTTCGGCGGGGCAGAACGGGGCAGTCGGAATGGTGGGCAGCGGCATCGGGTCGGCAGGATAGGAAAGGCGCACGCGCCGGCCTGACGGCACGGCGAACCCGGTGCATTGTACTGAGGCTGGAAAAAATCGGCCGGGATCGTTGGCCCGGCCGTGCGCGGCGGCTAGAGCTGCGTTTCGACCACGGCGCGGCCGCGAATCGCGCGCTCGACCAGTTGCTCGCTGCCGACCTTGCGGATCGCGTCGTCGAGCAGGCTTTCGGGCGCCTCGGTCACGAGCTTGAGGAGGCCCGACCAGCCGCTCGCGTCGAGCACCACCAGCGTTTCCATCGAATCGGCGCGGCTCACGAGCACGCGCCGCAAGGCCGGCCCGGCGCCGAAGCTGGCGCACAGGGCGATCGTTTCGTCGCCGAGCGGGTAGTCGAATTGTTTGATCATGGCGTACCGCCGCTGCTTGGGGGCTGAGGGGACGCGCTCGCGCGCGCCGGCGGCAACGCCCGGAACGAACGGGGCCGCATGACCGACATGCTAGGCAGCCCGGATTAAAGCGGCCTTAAGGCGCGCCGACAGCCAGGCAAGCCTCAAGCATCCCGAAGCATCCCGTGCCCGGCCTTGCCCGCCTCCACATCGCGCAGGCCGGCCACCGGCACGCGATGGCGGCGCGCCGTCAGGTCGGCGACGATCGACACGGCGATCTCGGGCGGCGTGCTGCCGCCCAGATGCAGCCCGACCGGCGCATGCAGCCGCGCGAGCTGCGCGTCGTCGAGGTCGAACAGCTTGAGCCGCTCGCGGCGCGCGTCGCTGTTGCGGCGCGAACCGATCGCACCCACGTAGAAGGCCGGCGTGCGCAGCGCCTCGATCAGCGCGAGATCGTCGAGCTTGGGATCGTGGGTCAGCGCGATCACGGCGGTGCGCGCGTCGGGCCGCATCGCCAGCACGGTGTCGTCGGGCATGGTGCGCACGCGCGACACGCCCGGCAGCGGCGGCGTGGCGTAATCGTCGCGCGGGTCGCACAGCGTGACGGCATAGCCGAGCGGCACGGCCATCGCGGCCACGTAACGGCTCAGCTCGCCCGCGCCGATCAGCAGCAGCCGCCAGGCCGGGCCGAACGGCGCGACCAGTTGCCGGCCGTCGAACGCGGGCGCGGCGGCATCGCCGTCGATCGGCGCCAGCGTCGCGCGGCCGCTGGCCAGATCGAGCGTGCGCGCCACCACCTGCCCGGCGCGCAATGCGTCGAGCAGCGCGTCGAACGCGCT
>NZ_JAAGPF010000241.1 GCF_017104645.1 Burkholderia sp. Ac-20379 | reverse complement strand
GTGTGCTCTTCCGATCTTCGACGGGCACGGCCTGCACACCGGCCGCCGCGTGTCGGTGCGGATCCTGCCCGCCGCGGGCGACACGCCAGCCACGAGCGGCATCCGCTTCCGCCGTCTCGACGGCGGGCGCGAGCTGGCCGTGCTGGCGGTCGATCCGGCGCTGCGCCGCGCGCAGCCGCTGTGCACCATGCTGAGGAATCCCGACGGCGTGGGCGTGCGCACCATCGAGCATCTGCTGGCCGCGCTGCTGACCTGCGAGATCGATCACGCGGTGGTCGAGCTCGACGCCGAGGAAGTGCCGATTCTCGACGGCAGCGCCGCGCCGTGGATCGAGGCGATCCGCGCCTGCGGCCGCACCGCGCTGAATGCGCCGAAGCGCTTCATTCGCGTGACGCGCCCGGTGACGGTGGCCGACGGCGAGGGCGGCTCGCGCCGCGAGATGCGGCTCGATCCGGCACCGCACTACGAAATGAGCGTGCGCAACGATCTGAAGGGCTTCGGCGAGATGTCCTGGAGCGGCGCGCTGACGCCCGAGGCGTTCGCCACCGACATCGCACCGTCGCGCTCCTACGGGCGCGTCAAATGGGCGGTGCCCGCGATCGTCGCCGGTTACTTGCGCGGCGTGCCGATCCTGCGCGGCGCGCGGCCATCGTGCACGGCGTCGATCGTCGGCAGCCGCGTGCTCGGCGGCATGCGCCTGCCCGACGAATTCGTGCGGCATCGCGTGCTCGATCTGGTCGGCGACCTGGCGATGGCCGGCGCGCCGCTGCTCGCGCGCGTGACGGCGTTGCGGCCGAGCCACGAAATGAACTTCCGCCTCGTCGATGCGCTGCTCTCGGCCCCCGATGCCTGGGAATGGGCCGAGTTCGAGGCGTAACATAGCGGGCTTGATCAAAGTCTTACGGGCGAGCGAATCGATGGGATTGGGAGATCATCTCCGGCAGCAACTTGCTGCGAAGGCGTTGAAGCGCCAGTTGGACCGTGTCACCGAAGGCGGCTCGGCCGCGGCGCCCGCGCCCGTGTCGACCGCGCATGAAAGCCCGCGCAGCCGCTTCGAGGCGATGACGCAGTATCAGCAACTGCGGATCATGCGCGAGATGGGCGAGAAGCTCGGCGTCGAATCGCCGTTCTTCCGCGTGCACGACGGGCTGGCCGGCGCGACCACCACGATCGACGGCCGCGAATACGTCAATTACGCGAACTACAACTACCTGGGCCTGGCGGGCGACGCCGACGTGTCGGCGCGCGCCAAGGCCGCGATCGACCGTTATGGCACCTCGGCGTCGGCCAGCCGCATGGTGGCCGGCGAGCGGCCCGTGCAGCGCGAGCTGGAGCACGCGCTCGCGTCGTTCTACGAAACGGACGATTGCGTGGTGTTCGTCAGCGGCCACGCCACCAACGTCACCGTGATCGGCTCGCTGTTCGGGCCGGGCGACCTGATCGTGCACGATTCGCTGGCGCACAACAGCATCGTGCAGGGCGCGCAACTGAGCGGCGCCAAGCGCCTGAGCTTTCCGCACAACGATTGGCAGGCGCTCGACGCGCTGCTAGCGCGCGCGCGCCACGAATATCGCAACGTGCTGATCGCGATCGAGGGGCTGTACAGCATGGACGGCGATCTGCCGGACCTGCCGAAGTTCGTCGAGATCCGCAATCGCCACGGCGCGTTCCTGCTGGTCGACGAGGCGCATTCGCTCGGCGTGCTCGGCGCGACCGGGCGCGGCATCCGCGAACACGCGGGCGTAAACCCCGACGACGTCGATCTGTGGATGGGCACGCTGTCCAAGACGCTGGCCGGCTGCGGCGGCTTCATCGCCGGCTGCCAGCCGCTGGTCGACATGCTGCGCCATCTGGCGCCCGGCTTCCTGTACAGCGTGGGCCTCGCGCCGGTGCTGGCCGCCGCGTCGCTGGCCGCGCTGGAGGCGCTGGAGCGCGAGCCGCAGCGCGTCGCGCAACTGCGCGAGCGCGGCAAGCAATTTCTCGACGAAGCGCGCGCGGCCGGATTGAACACCGGCACCAGCGAGGGCTATGCGGTGGTGCCGGTGATCACCGGCAGCTCGCTGAAGGCGGCGCGCTGGGCCAATGCGTTGTTCGACGAGGGCATCAACGTGCAGCCGATCTTCTATCCCGCCGTGGAGGAGAAGGCTGCGCGGCTGCGCTTCTTCATCTGCTCGACGCATCAGCCCGAGCAGATCACGCAGACCGTGGCCGCGCTGGCGCGGCTCGCTCGCTAAACACTCACAGCTTCCTTCATGACCACGACCACGCCCGGCTGGACGTTCCGCGCCGCGCGGCCCGACGACGCGGCGGCCTGCGCGCCGCTGATCTTCGCGTCGGGCGTGCGCGAATTCGGTTTCTTTCTCGGGGCGTCCGATGAAGCGATCGTCGCGTTCCTGCGCACGACGTTTCAGTCGGAGCACGGGCGCTTCTCGTGGCGACGCCATCGCGTGGCCGTTGCGCCCGATGGCCGCGTGGCCGGCGTGCTGGCCGCGCACGACGGCCGCAAGGTCGGCCTCGACGATCCGCATGCCGCCTGGATGCTGCTGCGCGGCTTCGGGCTCGGCCATACCGTCGCGAGCCTGCTGCGCGGGCTGACGCTCGAGGGCGAGCTGCCCGCGCCGAAGCGCACGCAGACCCACATCGCCCACTGCGCGATCGACGCGCGCTGGCGCGGCACCGGCGTGTTCACCGCGCTGTTCGAGGATGCGCGCCGGGCCGGTGCGTTCGCCGAGGGCGCCGGCCGCGAGGTGGTGCTCGACGTGCTGCTCGACAACACGCGTGCGGCCGCGCTGTACCGCCGGCTCGGTTTCGTCGACGTGCCGCGCCGCAAGCCGGTGTCGCCGAAGCTGCCGGCGAACATCGAATCGGTGCGCATGCGCTTGCAGCGGCCGTGACGGCTGGTTGGGTGGGTTGCGGTCGCGGCACGGAAATTGATACGCGTAGGTGGTGTTCGGTGCGCTGAGCTGTCAGCGCCGCGCTCATGCTCGTGCGGGGAGCGAGGCGAGTGTTCGACCCTTTGTTCCGCATGATGGCCCGCTGCGTGTTCACGCTGTGAACTGACACTCGCAAAACGCCGTCGCATGGGCGTACAGCGCCCGTGTCATCGCATTGGCCGCTACCGCCAGCGGCGTTGGCGCCTGGTGAGGGGCGATTTGTGCTGCCGCGCGACGGTACGCGGAGCCGGCCACGTCCTGCCCGAAAACGGCGCCGTATCCCGCATGGGCGCAGATTGATCCGGATACCTTGCATTCGGCTTTGCCGAGCGGGTGCAGCGGCTTGTTTGGCGGGCCTGGTGGGGAGTTTTTCGTCTATTAAGGTTTCCGTAGTTATGATACTGTCAGCCGCATGAACCCACCTGCGGCCAGCGCGTCCGGCCAGCGAGATTTGCCATGATCAATCAGGAATTCGACCACATCATCAGTCTTGGTGGACACTGCCAGACTGCCTACCAAATCCGGCGACATTTCGGCATCGACAAAGCCTATCCGTTCGATTGGTGGGTGACCCCGACCGTCGCGCTGGTCGAGTTGATCGAAAGCGGTTTCGTGGACATCTTTCGTGAAGAAAACATGAAGATCGTGCGCGAGAACACGGGGCCTGCCGTGATGTGCTCGCGATATGGCCTGATGCACTATCACGATTTCGACGAAGCAAAGATCAACGGCATCTACTCGCCGTATCTGGTTCGCACCAAGTGTGCACAGAACAACAGCAAGTTTTCCTACTTGCTGACGCGTTTGCTGAGCCTGACCGGCAAGGTGCTGTTCGTGCGCTATTCGAATGGCTGGGTGCAGTACTACGACAAGTCCACCCAGTTCAATGAAGATCTGCTGGGCCGCTTCATGAAAGCCGTCCGTGCCATGCTGCCGAATGCCGAGGTCAATTTTCTGCTGCTGAACGACTACAACGAGCAGGCAGGTCTTGACGGCAATCCGTTCCCCAATGTCTATACGTCGCTGGTCAACAACTACGACGAAAAGGAATGGCACGGCAGCAATCAGGGTTGGGACGAGATGTTCACGTATCAAAATATCAAGTGGCGCAAGCCCGGTAGCGTGAGCGTGCCGGTGACGGAAGTGGCGGCGGTAACGGACGTCCCGGTGCCGGAGGTGACGGCGGAGGCCGCGCCGCCTTCCGTGTTGGCCGCGTCGGAGGCATGACTTGCCGCGTTGGTGACCAGCTGATTGGCCTGTCGAAAAAAAACCGCCCCGAAGGGCGGTTTTTCTTTAGGGGCGTGCCGGCCGGCTTTATTCCGGTTCGACCCGGGCGCTGACATAGCGCACCAACACCAGCCCGATGAACAGAATCACGAGATCGCAGACGATCATGTAGTTGATGTCGTAGTGCGGTTTTACCAGCTTGCCGAAAAAGCCCGAACGAATCATTTCGCAGGCGTGCACCATGGGCAACCAGATCACGACTTTCTGCGCTGTCGTGGGGAGCCATTCCACCATGAAGGCGGCGCCGGAAAGCGGGAACAGCAAATAGGCGACGGTGTGCCAGATCCGATCGTAGGTTTCGCTCAATTCGCTGAGCGAGCCGATGATGAAACCGAGCCCAACCGCGATGATCGCCAGGTAGCCCCAGCCCACCAGAACAAGGCCGATATCCTTGGGAGGCTGCATCAGGCCGATGACCGAAAACAACACCGTGAGAAACAGGAACGACATGGTCGCCCCTGCGACCTCGAGCAGGGCGCGCGAGATGAACAGATCGATCACGCGGACATTGCGGTGATAAAGCAGGCTGTGATTCGGCAGAATCGCGAGCCCGCAGCGGTTGGCGGTATTGCGCCAGAGCAGGATGGTCGAATAACCGGTCACGGCGAACGCCGTGATCGACAGGTTCGAGCCGTGACTGAATTTCGCCGCGTTCCAGAGCGCCGTCACCCCGAGCGTGAACGACATCGGCTCGAAGAATACCCAGAGAAAACCGACGTTGTGACGCCCGTAGCGCGTGATGATTTCGCGCATGAGCAGCGCGGCAACCACCCGCATTTGAATCTGAAGTGAGCGGAGCAGCGGGGTGTTGTGCTTGGCGATCGAAGACATGAGGACAGTCTGCTGGCGGGACGTCGGCCATTGTATCAGCCCGGCGATTGGCGGCGCGCCGATCGCTTCGGGCGAAACGAGCGGCGCGCCGGCGCGTATCAGTACAGCGAATACCAGGTTGCGTTCTGGCCGCGGCACAGATATTGATGTCCGCCGCCCGCATTCAGGGGGCCGGGTTCCGCCGCCACCGAACCCGCGCTCGCCGTCACGTCGAGGCGCGCAATCGCGCGCGTGGACGAGAAGCGCGCGAGCGAGCCGTCGTAGGCGGCGTCGCAGGCCGGCAACACGATGCTCAGGCGCGACAGCGGCGTGGCCGGGTCGAGGATCAGCGTCTGCTCGCCCGACGCCATCTCGATGCGTTCGGCGTTGGCGGCGCCGCGATAGCGGTAGGACTTGTCGATCTGCTGCCGGCGATGGGTCAGCGTCGTCGACGAGACCCCGGCACCCACGTCGAGCGGCGCGAGATGCACGTTCTCCGAATAGTTGCCGAGCCGATTGCGCGACATGTATTGCGACAGGCTGTAGATATTCGAGGTCGGCACCGTGGCGTTCACGCCGAAGCCGGCGTTGTTGAAGATGTGGCGGCCCGCGTCGATGCTGACGATGGTGGTCGGATCGTCGATGCGCAGCCCGTCGGCGGTCGCGTTGTAGAGCTGGCCCGGCCCGATCGTGACGCGCCCGTGAGGCCAGGACTCGATGTAGATCTCGGTGCCGTTGCCCCCCGAACCGATCATCCCCGACGAGGCGAACGCGCCGTTCATGACGATCGGCGCGTTCGAGGTCAGGCGATCGTTGATCCAGATTCCGTAGTCATGCGAACCGTCCGACACGCTCTGGTCGCTGAAGAAAATCTCCCGGTTCCGGCGTGCGGCGATGCCATTGTCGATCTGATAGTTCACGCCGTTGCCGAAGGCGAGCACCTTGCCGAAATACACGCCGCCCTGGCCGCCGCCCACGTGATAGGCGATGTGCGAGAACGTGATCGCGCCGTTGTCGAGGTAGATGTCCGAGCCTTCGTCGCTGCCGGCGGCGCCGTTCATCATCAGGCCTTCGTTCTGAACCTGGATGTTGAACCGGGAATATTTGAAGACGTTCACGTCGTCGAGCCACACGCCGTTGTACAGACGCGGGGCGCGTTGCGTGAACACGCCGGCGTCGATATCCGACAGTTCGTTGCCGTTCTGCATGCGCCGCAGACGCAGCGCCGCGCCGCCCGTCATCGTCGTGCGCGAATCGAAACGCAGCCCGGAGATCGACCAGCCCGACATCGAGGTGCGGCCGTCGCCGACGGTCCAGAGATCGGCGCGCGTATCGCGGCCCGCATAGAGCAGCACGGTCTGCCGCGCGCCGGCCCCGCGAATCGATACGTTCTGCACGATCGGCAACTGCTGCGGCGTCGAGAATACGCAGGTGCCCGCGGGAAATTCCAGCGACGCGCCATCGTGCAGATGCGAAAGGGCGTTCGTCATCGCGCGGCTGTCGTCGGTGGCGCCGTCGCACTTGCCGCCGTAGTCGCGGAAGTTGACGGTGTCCTGCAGTTTGTCGGCGATGCTGCGCACGATCGTGCCGGGCAGGGTGCTGCGGAACGACATCGGCGCGGCCGGCTGATTGGCGGCCGCGTGGGCTGCCCCGGCGTTGCAGGACAGCGCGACGGCCAAGCCGACGAGGCGGCGGGTCAGTCTGGATTGCATGGGCGAGTACCAAGGAGGGCGGGACGTTGGCATGCCGGCGGGAAGCGGTGCTCGCGGAGCAGCGGAACCATCGCCGAGGGAGGCAATTATGGCATTGCGCCCGATCATCCCTATGACGGCGTCGATGCCTGCCCGGTGCTCGGTCGGATATCCCGATGCCCATGCCCGCGTGGCCTGCTAAAGCCAAAAAAACTGTGCTAATGTCGCGCGACCCCGACTTCCGGGGGCCGGCGCGAGAGACTTTTTATGATTGATCAAGAATTCGACCACATTGTCAGCGTAGGCGGACACTGCCGGACCGCTTATCAAATCAGGCGGTATTTCGGTGTTCAGAAAGCCCAAATGGTGGATTGGTGGGTAACGCCGACGATCGCACTGGTCGAATTGCTCGAGTCCGGCTTTGCGGATATTTTCCTCGCGGAAAATATGAACGTCGTGCACGAGAAGACCGGCCCCGCGGTCATGTGCAAGCGTTACGGCACGATGCATTACCACGATTTCGATGAAGCGAAGATCGATGGCGTGTATTCCCCGTACCTGATCCGAACGAAGTGCGCGACGAATCACAGCAAATTTTCGTATTTGCTGGCGCGTCTGCTGAATTTGTCCGGCAAGGTGCTGTTCATACGGGCTGGGCAAGGGCGGGTGCAATTCTATGAACCGACCATGGAATTCACCGAGGAACTGCTGCATCGCTTCATGAATGCGATGCGCTCGCTGCTGCCGAATGCCGAAGTCCATTTCCTGTTGCTGAACGATTACAACAAGGAAGCCGGGCTCGACGGCAATCCATTCCCCAACGTCTATACGTCGGTCGTCAACGAATACGGCAGCACGGATTGGTTCGGCAGTTGCCAAGGGTGGGACGAGATGTTCGCCTACCACAACATCCGATGGCGCAAGCCGGACGCTCTGCCCTCGGAGAATCCGGGGCAGGCCGTCAAGACGGGGGCGGGCGATCGCGCGGGTTCCCTGTCGGCGGCGCTGGCCGAGCCTGGCGCGAGGGGCAATCTCGGCGCCAGTACGGGCGCCTCGAACGGCAACCGGGTGCGAGCGGGCATTGCCGGCACGCCATCGAATCAAGTGAATTCGAAAATGCCGAAACCGAAACAACGGCAAGCCATCGCGGAATTGGTTATCGCCGACGATTTTTTCAGAACGACCGAAAACAATATTCCGGCGGCGTCGCGAGGCAACCGCAAATTTCTGCGCGGCTTTTTCGGCGCCGCGGCCGAGACGCTCGGTTGGCGCGTGAGAGCGGTGAGCCCGGAATCGCAGGGCGGCAACATTCCTGTTACCGCGATCATGGATGCGCTGGGTTTGCCGTGCGATGCGGCGGGATGGGCCGCCGCCTGCACCGCCGATCTGACGCCGGCGCACCAGCATCTGGACGTGCTCGCACTGACGCCGGCCAGTCTCGTCATCGGCTGGGGCATGTCGCCGTCGATCCTGCGCTATATCGACAGTGTCGGCGCCGCGTTCATCGACGTCGAGATTCATTCGATTCGCTTTGCGCGCCACTTGCACCTCGGGGTGCGTACCAACGACGCGGGAATCCGGCGCGAGCTGGAGCGCCTCCGGATCGGCGACGATCAGTTCCGAGCCGCGGCCGCCGGCCTGCGCGGTTATTTCGCGCGTTTCGGCGACCTCGGCATCGCGCACGACGACCTGCGGGTCGGCCTGTTCGTCGGGCAGATGTCGCTCGATCTGGCCTCGGTCGGCGGGGGGCGTCTGGTGCAGCCCATGGATTTTCTCGAGCAGATCGCCGCGTGGGCCAAGCAGGTCGATCTGCTGGTCGTGCGTCCGCATCCCGCGCAAGACGATGCCAGCCATCTGCGCGCCTTGCTGGAACACATTCCCAATGCGCTGCTCACGAGCGGCAACACCTACGGCTTGCTTTGCGCCGACAATCTGGCCTTCGTCAGCTCCGTATCGTCGGGTGTGCTCAACGAGGCGCCCTACCTCACCCGCGCGAAGGTTCACCGGCTGCTCGTCGACGATCGCAATGCCGCCGACTATCTGCCGTCCACCTGCTCGCCGTGGATTCCGGTGCACCCCGAGGTCGCCAGCGTGCGATCGCTGCAAGCGTTCGACCGTGCACGCCAAGGCCGGTGGCATTGGCCGTTTGCGCGGCCGTTCGACAGCAGGCAGTCGGCGTTCCACGAGGATGCGCTCGATACGATCTTCAGCTATCGCTGGGGGCTGGAAACCGCTGCGAAAGCATTGTCGACGCTGCCCGAGCTGGCGCCCGGGCAGACCTGGAACGTGGCTGTGGGCACGCCCGGGAGCGCTTGTGTCGAATTCGGATACAGCTGGCTGCCGACCGAACCCTGGGGCGTGTGGAGTATCGCGCCCCGCGCCGGCTTCGCGATTCCGCTCGCCTTGCCCGAGGGGGCATCGGCCGGCGACGGTTTTCGCTTTTCGCTGTACGGCCAGCTTTTCGTCATGGGCGATCACACGCCGCCGGTCATCCGCATCGTGGTCAACGGGCGAACGTGCACGTCGACTGCCGATCAGAGCGGCAACTTTGAATGGGCGATCGAGCTGGACGACGATGCGATCGCGCGACGCGTGCTCGTCGTATCGATCGAGGCCAAGGGCGCGCTGCGAATCTGCGACGCGGGCTTGAATTCGCCGGACGAGCGGGCGCTCGGGATCGGCCTGAAGCGCATCGCGCTGGATGCCGTCGGCAAGCCTCGTCCGAACGGCGTCAAGCCGTAAGCCCAAGCGCCGCGGATGCCGGCTCGACACGCGTGCCGCCGAGCCGGGCCCGAGCGATGCCGGCCCGAAGCCGATCCGGGTAACGCGGCGTTGCAGCCGCCCGGTCCGATATCGGACGGGCGATCCGGAGGGTGCCGGGTACGCGACGATCGACGATCTTCGTCGCTTCGGCGTCGCCCCGAATCGCGTCAATACCGCCCGAACATCGCCTGCAACGCCGCCCGGTCGCGGCTGACCGTCAACCCGAGCATCAGCAGGATGCGCGCCTTCTGCGCCACCTGATCGTCCACGGTGAGCCAGCCGTAGGCGTCGTCGGGCTGCGCGCCGTTGCGCGTGACCACGCCGTTGCCGGTGCGCGAGGCGCGCACCACGCAGGTGCCGCGCCGCGCGGCCGCGCGCAGCGTGTCGACCAGGTGCGCGGCCACGTTGCCGTTGCCGGTGCCCGCGAAGATCAGCCCGCGCGAATGCGCGGTGGCGGCGTCGAGCCAGGCGGCGTCGAGTTCGCCGTAGGCCTGCACGATGTCCACGCGCGGCAGGTCGGGCAGCGCGGCGGCGAACCACGGCGTGTTGATCGTGTGCGCGCGCGCCGGGCGGCGGTAGTAGCGCGGCGCGCCGTCCACCACGAGGCCGAGCGGGCCGTACGGAGAGCGAAACGCATCGAGCTTGAAGCTGTGCTGCTTGACCACGTCGCGCGCCGAATGGATCTCGTCGTTGGCCACCACCAGCGTGCCGAGCCCGTGCGAGCGCGGATCGGCGGCCACCGCGATCGCCGCGTACAGGTTCAGCGCCACGTCCGAACTGAGCGCCGACGGCGGCCGCATCGCGCCCACCACCACCACCGGCTTGGTCTGCTTGAGCGTCAGATGCAGGAAGTAGGCGGTCTCCTCGATCGTGTCGGTGCCCTGCGCGAGCACCACGCCGTCGATGTGCGGCTCGGCCAGCCAGTGCGCCACGCGCTCGGCGATCTCGCGCAGCGCGGCGTTGCCGAAGTTCTCGGAGCCGGTCTGCATCAGTTGCTCGGTGTGCAGCTCGGCGAATTGCGCGGCCTGCGGCACGCTGTCGAGCACCGCGTCGATGCCGAGCACCGAGCAGGTGTAGGACGCGGTATCGGTGGCCGTGGCGCCCTGGCCCGCGATCGTGCCGCCGGTGCCGATCACGGCGAGGTGGGGACGGGTTTGCATCGTTATCCGAAATGAAGGGAAGCGGGAGACGGCGGGGCCGGCGAGAGACGCTGACTCAGTGCGCGAAACGCGCGCGCAGCGGATGCCGGCCATCCTTGGCGAGCCAGTCGGCCAGCAGCAGCGCCGAGCCGGCGGCGAGCGTGAAGCCGAGCGCGCCCTGGCCGGCGTTGAGCCACAGGTTGCGGTAGCGCGTGGGGCCGATGATCGGCACGCCGGTGGGCGTGGCCGGGCGCAGGCCGGTCCAGCGTTGCGGTTCGGCGGCGCGCGCAACGTCGGGAAACAGCGCGGCCACTTCGGCTTCGAGCGTCGCGAGGCGCGCCGTGTCGGGCGCGGCGGTCGCGTCGAGGTCGGCGATGCCGGCCGCGCGCAGCCGGTTGCCGAGCCGCGCATACACCACCTTGCGCGCGAAATCGGTCAGGCTCGCGCGCGGCACGTCGACGCCGGGCGGTAGCGCATAGGTGAGGCTGTAGCCCTTCAGCGGCCAGATCGGCACGCGCAGCCCGAGCGGCTTGAGCAGCGCGGCCGAGGCGGCGCCGGCCGCGATCACGATCTGATCGGCCGGGATCGCTTCGCCGCCGCGCAAAGCCGCGACGCGCCCGTCGCGGCCGGCGCGCAGGCCGTCGAGTGGCGTGCCGGTTTCGA
>NZ_JAAGPF010000240.1 GCF_017104645.1 Burkholderia sp. Ac-20379 | reverse complement strand
AAAAAAAAAAAGAAAGGAAAGACAGAGGGGTAGCTTATATAAGATAAAAAAACAAAATCAAATTTCCGCAATTTATATGTAGTTTTGGTTAAAACAGAGTACTGAAGCATATTAGCATTAGCTATACTGCTGACTATGTGGTACAAGTTGTGTACTCACGATGATCCAATGTGTACTGGTTGGTGCTGCACAAGATACGTAGATGCAGTGAACGACCACGACGCACCATACTC
>NZ_JAAGPF010000239.1 GCF_017104645.1 Burkholderia sp. Ac-20379 | reverse complement strand
CCGCACGCGCGACCTCGTCGGAGCGAACCTGCGCCGGGTGTTCGTGTCCCGCAATTCGGGAAGCCTGCACGTTCATCGCCGGCCCGCGTTACAGCACGTCGAACAGCGAAAGCTGCCGCACGCGCGCATAGATCTGATACGAACCCTTCACCGCCACCAGATAGTTGTTCAGCGCATCGGTCGCCTCGGCGTAATCGAGCCCGCCGACGAGATCCGCAGCCTGGCCGTTCGCGACAAGCATCGCCTCGTGGCTGTCGTCGAGCCGGTCGAGCGTGTTCTGCGCGCCGCCGAGCCCGGCGATCCGGTTGCCGGCCGTATCGAAACTGGCCCCCGCCGCATCGAGCGCGGTGCTCATCGCCGCGCGCGTGTCCGGATCGCTGGCGTCGGCATCGGCCGCCTCGAGACGTTCGAGCGCGAGATCCAGGCGGTTCAGCGTGTCGGCAAGATCGTCGACGCCGACATTGGCCGCCTGCGTCATGCCGTTGCCGACCACGACCTGGCGCTGCTCGAGATTGCCGCCGAATGCATAGCGCGCACCTGCCGGCGCGGACGCATCGAAGCGGACCGTCTCGCTTCCCGTCAGCGTGCCGGAGAACAGGTAATGCCCCTCGCTGTCGCTGGCGTTCGCGGTGGCCACGAGATCGTCGCGCAGCGTGCGCAGCGAGCCCGCCATCGCGTTCAGGTCGGCCGCCGAATTCGTGCCGTCCATCGCACGCAGCATCGTCTCGCGCACCGCATCGAGTTGCGACTGCATGTTGCCGAGATGCAGTTCGTTCTTCTCCAGTTGGCCGCGCAGCGTGCCGATGTTGCGGCGATATTGCCCGAGCATCGCGGAATCGCGTTCGAGCCGCATCAACCGCACCGCACCGACCGGATCGTCCGACGATACGTGGATCCGCCGGCCGCTCCCGAGTCGCGCGGTCAGATCCGCGATCTTCGC
The DNA here is from genome assembly GCF_017104645.1 of Burkholderia sp. Ac-20379. Lineage (GTDB taxonomy): Bacteria > Pseudomonadota > Gammaproteobacteria > Burkholderiales > Burkholderiaceae > Burkholderia. The sequence goes on along the minus strand of NZ_JAAGPF010000239.1, from coordinate 10,370 downwards.
GTTCGAGTCGCGCAGCGTGGAAACCATCGAGTTGCCAAAGGACTGACTGGCGATACGCATCGTCGTACTCCTCAAAAGCTGTTGAGCGTGGTGGCGAACAACGCGTTCGCCACTGAAATGACTTTCATGTTCGCGTTGTAGATCTGCATGGTTTCGGAGATGTTCACGGCCTCCTCGTCCATGCTGACCCCGCTCACGGACTGCCATGCCTGCTCCGCCTGCGTGCGAAGCTCGCTCGCCGTCTCGAGCGCGGCCTGGTTCTGGCTGCTCTGCGAACCGAGACGGCCCACCAGCATCGTGTAGACATCGCCGATCGCCGTCTCGCCCAGGCCCGGCACGTCGATCCGCGCCTGCCGCAACGCGATCAGCGCGAGCAGATTGCCGCTGTCGCCGGGCGTCGCCGGGTCGGAGGAAAAGCCCAGCCGGTCGGGCGTCACGCCGGCGCGCAGGTGCAGCATGCCGCTGGCCGCATCGATGTCGAACAGCGGTTCGCCGGGCTGGCCGTCGGTGCCGAAGCCGGCGGCGAGCTGCGCGTTCATGCGCTGCGCGAGCTCGCCCGCCAGCGACTTCGCGCCGGCCATCTGCGGCATCAACACGCCGTCGGCGAACGCGAACAGGCCGCCGATCGCACCGCCAGCCGCTTCGCCGTCGAGCGGATAGACAGCGCCGCCCAATGCCAGGGCGAGCGAGAACGTTCCGTCGTTGCCGGGGCGCACGTCGAGCGTGGCGACCTGGTGCCCGGCCACGAGCGGCGGCCCGGCGGCGAGCGACACATCGACGGAGCCGTCCGGCTGGCGCAGCGTGCGGATATCGACGAGCCCGGCCAGCGTGTCGAGCGCCTGGTCGCGCTGATCGATCCACTCCGACGGCACGTTGCCGCTCGCCTGCCCCTCGGCGATGCGCCGGTTCAGGTCGGCGACCGTACCCGACAACGCGTTGATCTGCCGGGCCGTCGCGCCGGCTTGCTGGCGCAGCGTGTCGAGCTGGCGGCCCTGGGTTTGCAGCAGGCCGTTGATGCTCTTGGCGAAGGCATCCGCCGACGTGATCACCTGCTGGCGCAGCGGCGCCGACATCGGATCGACGCTCGCCTCGTCGAGCGCGGCGAACAGGCCGTCGAGGCCGGCCTTCACGCTGCCGTCCTCGAGGCTCATCACCTGCTCGAGCTGAGCGAAATACGATTCGCCGGCCGTCTGGCGGCCGAGCATCGCGTTGCTTTGCCACATCTGCTGCGTGCGCGCCTCGTCCGAGAAGCGGATCAGCGACTGCACGGTCACGCCGCCGCCGACGCGCGGCGTCAACAGCACGCCCTGGCGCGTATAGCCCTTCGTCATCAGATTCGCGGTATTGCGCGCCGACATGCCGAGCGCCGCCTGCGCGGCGTGGGTGCCGGACAGGCCGATCTGGCTGATTCTCATGGTCCCTGCTCCTTGGTGAACGGATGGATGGGTTGGTCAGGTGCGCCGGCCGCCGGCAGCATCTGCGCGATCAGCGTGTCGGCGATGCCGAACGCGCGCTGCGTGGCGATGCCGTTGGCCACCTCGCGATAGGCGTGATCGAGCAGCGCGCCGGCCGTGTCGTCGCGCTCGCCACCGCTGCCGCCGAGCGTCGCGGTCGCCTCGCGCATCGCGCCAAGCATCTGCGCGATGAACATGCCCTCGAACTGCTCGGCCGCGTGCTCGAGCGCGGCGCGCGCATCGGCTGCCTGGCCCGCGGCCCGCCTTGACGCACGCAACGGGAGCCCGTGCGTCGATGGCGATGCGGCCGATGGCGATGGCGATGGCGATGCGGCGGGCAACGATTGCATGGGAAAAGACGTCGAATGCGGAAAGTCGTTCATCGGTCGGGCCTCAGATCACCACCAGCTCGGCGGACAGCGCGCCCGCCTCGGCCAGCGCCTGCAGGATCGCCATGAGGTCGTCGGGCGTCGCGCCGGTCGCGTTGATCGTATCGACGATCGCCTGCAGGCTCGCGCCCGATTTCCACTGGAACGCATTGCCGCCCGGCTGCGACACATTCAGCTCGCTGACGGGCGCGGCCACCGTGTCGCCGTCGCCGAACGCGTTCGGCTGACTGACCGCGATCCCTTCGGCGATCGTCACCTTCAACGCGCCGTGCGACACGACGGCCGGCTTGACGGTCACGCCCTGGCTGATCACGACGGTGCCGGTGCGCGAATTCAGAACGATGCGCGGCGCCGCCCGCCCCGGCGCGATCTGCACGGCCGTCAGCCGCGCGACGAACGCGACGCGCCCGGTTGCATCCTCGGGCGCGTCGACGTCCACGGAGGTGGCGTCCGCGGTGCGCGCGACATCCGAGCCGATCGCACGGTTGATCGCATCGACGATATTCGACGCGGTCTGGAAATCCGGGCGCCTCAGGTTCAGGCGAATCGTGGGCGTCGCCGCGAAATCGGTGGCGATCTCGCGCTCGATGGTGGCCCCCGCCGGAATCCGCCCGGCGGTCGGCGTGTTGACCGCGATGCTGGAGCCGCTGCGGCCCTGCGCGGCGAGCCCCGGTATCACCAGATTGCCCTGCGCGAGCGCGTAGGTTTCGCCGTCGGCCGCGCGCAGCGGCGTCATCAGCAGCGTGCCGCCGCGCAGGCTCTTGGCGTCGCCAAGCGACGACACCGTCACGTCGATCGTCTGCCCCTTGCGATAGCCGGGCGGAAACGTCGCGCTGACCATCACCGCCGCCGCGTTGCGCGCGCGCAGGCTCATGCCTTCGGGGAGCCGCGTGCCGAACTGCTTGAGCATGTTCGCGATCGACTGCGTGGTGTACTTCGCCTGCGTGCCGTCGCCGCTGCCGGGCAAGCCCACGACGATGCCGTAGCCGACCAGCGCGTTCTCGCGCATGCCTTCGACGCTGACGAGGCTGCCGATGGTCTGCGCGCGGCCGGTTGCGGGCGCGACGAGCAGCAGCGCGACCGCGAGCAGCACGCCGCCGGCCACGCGCGCCGGCCACGCGGCGGGCAACCCGAAGGGCAGGCTGATGGGGAAAGTCATGACGACTCCGGTTGAGGCGGCGGCACCGACGTGCCGTCGCGCCCCTGCGATGCGCCGGCGCGGCGGACGGCACTATGCCGGCCGCGCGTCAGAACGGCATCCACGGGCTGTTGAAGAAACGGGTGAGCCAGCCGGGCGCGTTGGCATCCGCGAGCGAACCGCGGCCCGAATAGCGAATCCGCGCATTCGCGACACGCTGCGACGACACGCGGTTGTTCGAATCGATGTCCGGCGAGCGCACGTAGCCCGACAGCCGGACGGTTTCCTCGCCCTGATTCAGCACGAGCCGCTTCTCGCCGCGTACCTGCAGCAGCCCGTTGGGCATGACGCGTTGCACGATCACCGTGACCGAGCCGCGCAGCGTGTTCTGCTGCGAGCTCGCGCCGGTGCCGTCGAAGCGGCGTTTCGCGCCGGCTTGCGCGTCGATCGGCAACTCCACGCCGAACACGTTCGGCTTCGGCAGCGTGACGCTGCTGGTCTTGCCCACCTGCGTGCCGCTCTTCTTGCTCGCCTGCGTCGATTCCTGCAGTTCCACCGTCAGCACGTCGCCGGCGCGGAACGCGCGGCTGTCCGAGGTCAGCGACCACGCCTGGGACGGCACGAACACGCCGCCCGCCGTGCCGCGATCGACTTCCCACGCGGCCTCGGGCATGTCGTCTTCCTCGGGCTGCGGGCCGACGCCGATCGTTGCACAGGCGCCGCACAGGAGCGCGAGCCCGCAGACCAACGCCGCATGCAAGCGCGTAGGCCAGCGGGACGGTCGCGGCGCACGCGTCATCGGGACGCCTGCGACAGGTACTGCAGCATGTTGTCCGCGGCGGACAGCACCTTCGTGTTCATTTCATAGGTGCGCTGCGCGGCGATCATCTCGACCATCTCTTCGACGGCCTGCACGTTCGACGCTTCCAGCGCACCTTGCTTGAGGCGGCCCAGCCCGTCCACACCCGGCTCGCCTTCCGTCGGCGGACCGCTCGCGGCGGTCTCGGCGAACAGGTTGTCGCCAAGCGCTTGCAGGCCCGCCGGATTGACGAAGCCCGCCACCTGCAACTGCCCGACCTCGGACGGCGCGGCGTCGTTCGCGACCTGCACCGCCACCGTGCCGTTCTCGCCGATCGTCACGCCGACCGCCTCCGGCGGAATCGTGATCGCGGGCAGGATCGGCAGCCCCTGCGCATTCGTCAGCCGGCCTTCGTCGTTCAGCCGCAACTGGCCGGCGCGCGTATAGCCCGTCTCGCCGTTCGGCAGTTCGACCTGCAGGAAGCCGTTGCCGACGATCGCAACGTCGAGCTGCTGGCTGGTGGTCTGCACGTTGCCGTTGGTAAACACCTTCTGCGTGCCGACCAGGCGCGTGCCGTTGCCGATCTGCACGCCGGGGCCGGTCGCGTTGTCGGCGACCTGGCTGCCCGGCAAGCGATCCTGCCGATAGAACAGATCCTCGAACATCGCGCGGTCGCGCTTGAAGCCCACGGTGTTCACGTTCGCGAGATTGTTCGCGATGGTCTGCAGCTTCGCATCCTGTGCCTGGATGCCGGTCTTGCTGATCCACAAAGCATGATTCATATCGGTATCCTGACGTTATGCGCGGACCAGGCGATTGCCGGCATCGGCCATCTCGTCCGCAACCTTGAAAAGCCGCATCTGCATCTCGAACGAGCGGGTCAGCGACATCGTCTGCATCATCTCGTCGATCGCCGAGACGTTGCTGCCCTCGAGATGCCCGCCCTTCACCGTCACCTGGTCGTCGGCCGGATACGATGCGCCGGCGCGCGAGATCAGCAGGCCGTTCACGTCCTTGCGCAGATCGGCCGGATCGGGATTCACGAGCTTCAGGCGGCCGACGTCCTGCACCTCGGGCGTGTCGGCGATCTTCACCGAGATCGTGCCGTCCGCGCCGATCGTCAGTTGTTCGTGCTCGGGCAGCACGAGCGGGCCGCCTTCGCCGAGCACGGCGCGCCCGCCGACGCTCAGTGCGCCATCGGCGTCGAGCGTCAGGCTGCCGGCGCGCAGATAAGCCTCGCCGTCGTCGGTCGCGACCGCCAGATAGCCGGCGCCCTCGATCGCGACGTCGAGTACACGGCCCGTGTCGGCAAGCCGCCCCGGCGTGTGATCGACGACCGTCTCCGGCAGATCGGCCGCGTGACGCGAGTCGTAGCCATAGCCATCGATCGGCCGGGTTTGCGAGCGCGCGAGATCGGCGCGAAAGCCCGATGTCTGCGCGTTCGCAAGGTTGTTCGCGCGCACTTCGAGCGCGCGCAGCGCGTTGCCCGCGCCGGTCATCGTGGTGTAGATCAGGGAATCCATGGCGTTACAGGGTTTGGATCAGCGTGCGCATCATCTCGTTCTCGGTCGACAGCACCTTCGAGTTCGCCTGGTAATCCTGTTGCGCCGACATCAGATGCACGAGTTCGGCCGTCATGTCGACGTTCGACTCCTCCAGCCCGCCCACCGCGAGACGCCCGGCGGTGCCGGTGCCGGCCACGGCGAACAGCGGCTCGCCCGTTTCCGTGGTCGCACGCCACGCCGAGCCTTCGGCCGGCACGAGCCCCTGCTCGTTCGCGAAGGTGGCGAGCGCGAGCTGGCCGGCGTTCTGCTTCTGACCGTTGCTGTACTGCACCTCGATCGAGCCGTTCTCGGTCAGCGTCACGCCCGTGAACGTGCCGGCGGCATAGCCGTCCGCACGATTCTTCGTGGTGGTCTGTGCGCCGCCGAACAGCGTCGTGCCGGTGTAATCGACATCGAGCGACATCGCCGCCGCGCCGTCGGGCGTGCCGAGATCGAGCGCGATCGTGCCGCTCGGCCCGATCAGGGCGCCCTTGGTGTCGAAGCTCAGTTGCGTCGGCGTGCCGACGTCGGCGCCATCCATCGTGTAGTGCACTTCCAGCTCGTTGCCCGCGCCCTTCACGAAATACTGCGTCACGCTGTGCTCACGGCCGAGTGAATCGTGAACGGTCGCCACCGACATGTGGTTGTACGACTTCGGATCGTTCTTGTCGAAGGTCGCGACCGCCGGCGGCGCCCAGTCGGCGGACAGATTGCCCGCGTAATCGAGCGCCCGGCTCGCCTGCGCCGGAATCGCGCCGGTCGGCACGGTCAGGTCGCCGAGCTGGCCGCCGCCGCCGTAGCCCTGCACGCGGCGATTCATGAAGTCGACCAGATACCCGTCCTGATCGGTGCCGAAGATGCCGGCGCGCGAAAACACGGTCGAACCGTCGGCCTCGCGCGACACGAAGTAGCCGCGCCCCTGGATCGCGACGTCCATGCCGCGGCCCGTCGAGAGGAAGTTGCCGCCGATGTCGATCGACTGCGACGTCGAACCGATCGTCACGCCGCCCGGCTGGGCGTTGATATAGCTGGACGCGAAATTCGCGCGGCCCGATTTGAAGCCGTACGTGCCGCTGTTCGCGATGTTGTTGCTGATCTGGCCAAGCTGGCCGTTGATCGCGTTGATGCCCGAGAGCGCGATGTTGGAGCTCATGAAACGATGTCCTTTCGATTGATCGGAGTCGGGCCGGCCAGATCGGACCGGCCGAGAAAGCGGGTGATGTCGGCGGTGTCGCGTTCGCCGACGCCGGCGACGCTCAGCACCACGCGGCCGTCGGCGCCGAGCCGCACGCCCTGCAGCACGCCCTTCACCTCGACGCGCGGCGCCTCGCCGGTGTCGGTCGCCACGCGCACGGTGTAGCGGCCCGGCGGCAGGCCGTGTTCGGCCGGATCGAGCGTGAAGTCGACGTTGCCGGCCTGCCGCGTGCCGAGCGGAATCGTGTGCTCGACGCCGTCCGGGCCGCTCACGCGCAGCGACACGTCCGCAGCCGACGAGGCGAGCGTGAACGCGCCGTCCACCGGCGCATCGGTCAGCTCGAGGGCATCGGTGGCGACCATGACATCCGAGCCGACCTGCGCGCCGAGCGACACGACCAGCATGCTTTCCTGCATCGCGGCGTTCGCGGCGCCCTGGCTCGCGAGCGATTGCATCGCCTCGACCTGGCTCATCTGCGCGAATTGCGTGACGAACTGGCCCGGCTCCATCGGCGCGAGCGGATCCTGGTTGCGGATCTGGGCGACGAGCAACTGGGTGAACATTTGCGACAAACCGCCCGCGTCGTTCCCGGCGGGAGCCTGCGGCGTGGCGCCTTGATCGCCGGCGGTACGCTCGGCGCTGCGCGTGCTGTCGTTCTGGATACCGGTCATGTCAGCCCTCGCCCAGCTTCAGCAGGTCGTGCTGCATGCTCTTCACGCGAGCCAGCACCTCGGCGTTCGTCGAGAACGCGCGCGACGCGTCCATCATGTCGGTCATCTCCTCGACCGCGCTGACGTTGGTGTCGTACACCATGCCGTCCGCGTCGGCGAGCGGGTTGCCCGGCTCGTGACGCTTCGGCAACGGATCGTCGCTCGTCACGACGTCGAGCACCTGCACGCGCGCCATGCCGCCGCCGCGCTCGAAGATCGACGCGAACACCGGCTTGCGCGCGCGATATGCGGTGTCTTCGGTGCCCGATGTGCCGGCGTTCGCGAGATTGCTCGCGATGGTGTTCAACCGCACGGTTTGTGCGGTCATCGCCGAGCCGGCGATGCGTGAAATGTCCTTGAAGCCCATGGTCAGCCGTTCCCCGTGATCGCCGCGTGCAAGCCTTTCAGCTTCAGGTTCAGGAACGTCAGGCTGGCCTGGAAATCCGCGCTGTTCTGCGAGAATTCCGCCTGCTCGACACCGAGCTCGACCGTGTTGCCGTCCTGCGACGGGCCGCTCGGCAAGCGGTAGCGCGCCGTGTCGCCGTCGAACGCGAGCCCGGCGCCGAAGGCTGCGTTCGAGCGCTCGGCATCGAGCGCCGCGCGAAAATCGAGATCGCGCGCCTGGTAGTGCGGCACGCTCTCGTTCGCGATGTTCGACGCGAGAATCCGCGTGCGCTCCGCCCGCACCTTCAGCGCGGCGGGATGCACGCCGAGCGCGTGATCCAGATTGAATCCCATCGTGTCACCCTTCCTGTTGGTAGCGCCCGCCCGCAACGCGCGCGATGCACGCGGCGCGAAGCCGGCAGCCGATCATCAGACGCAAGCGTAAGGACTCGCCGCGCGGGCGGCGAACAATCTGAATGCTTTCTGAATGCGGCGGCCCGCTCGCCGATTGCGCGCGCGGAGATGGCGAGGCGCTCCCTATAATGCGAAGCACCCCCACCCCGACACGCGAGCGCCACGCCATGACCCTCTCCCGTACCGCATCGCGCCGCATGCTGGCGGCTGCCATCGCGATCGGCTGCGCGACGCCTTGCGGCGTCGCCTTGGCCGCGGCGGACACGCCCGCGAGCGGCAGCGGCGCCAATACCGTGGATGTCGATGCGCAAGTGCTCGGGCGCGCGCGGGCGTGGCTCGACGATTACGTGCGCCGACGCGATCTGCGGCACGCCGAGATCGCGGTCGCGCTGCCGCCGAACCAACGCACGGCGCCCGCCTGCGATCGGCCGTACGAGATCGCGGCGGCCGACGCGAGCCGGCCCGACCGGCTGCGCTTCACGGTGCGCTGTCCCGGCCAGGCGCGCACAACCGTCTATCAGGTGCGCGCGACGCTGCACGCGGACGTGCTCGTCGCCACGGCCGCCATCCCCGCCGGCACCCGGCTCGCCGCGGCCGACGTGACGCTGGCATCGCGCGATCTGGCCGGCGCGCCCGATGCCGTGACCGATCCGGCCGCACTCGCGGGACGCGTCAACCGCCGCGCGCTGAAGGCGGGCCAGATGGTTCAGATACGCATGCTGAAAAGCGCGGACGCCGTGCGGCGCGGCCAGGCGGTGAAGATCGTCTCGCGCGCCGCGGGCGTCGAGGTCAGCACCACCGGCACGGCACTGCAGAACGGCGCACGGAGCGAGACGATCCGCGTACGCAACGCGAGAACGGGCAAGGTGATTGACGCTCGCATCGTCGCCCCGGACGTCGTCGAACCGATTCGATGAGCGGGAAGCCGCACCGGAGAACGGCCGGGCGGCGCGGTGAGCGGTACGGCAATTCGCACCGGCCGTCTGCCGTGAATTACCGGGCGATCCCGTCGATCTGGCGCGCGACGCGGACCAACTTGTCCTCGTAGGCGGGATCGGTCGCATAACCGCCCCGGCGCAGCGCCCGTGCGAACGAGCGCGCATCGTCGCCCGCGCCGACCGCCTGCGCATAGCGCGGCGAGCCGGCCAGCACCTCCGCGTAGTCGCGGAACGCGCTCGCGTAATCGGGATACGCACGGAACCGGCCGGTCGTCTTCACGTCCTGTCCGTCGACGTGTTCGGTCGTGGCGGCGTCGGCCGAGGCGCCGCGCCAGTTGGCCGTTGCCTTGATGCCGAACAGGTTGTGGGTGGTCGTGCCGGCGGCGGTCGTCAGCGGTTTGCTGCCCCAGCCGGATTCGAGCGCCGCATGCGCCGCGACCAGCCGCGGCGACGTGCCCAGCGCCTTCGCCGCATCGGCCGCGAACGGCATGATCTCGTCGAGAAACGCCTGACGCCGCGCATCCAGCGAACCCGCGAGCGCGAGGCCAGCCAGCTGGGCCTCGCCCGCACGGATGCCGCCCGGCATCGCCGCCGCGGCCGCGCCGTAGGTGTCGTCCACCAGGGCCGGCGAGCCGAAGCCGTTCGCGAGCGTGCCCTCGATATCCCGTGTCAGCGATGCGAACACCGACGCGAAACCGCCGCTTGCGGGCATGCCCGGCGACGCGATCGACGCCGCCGATTCGCTCGGCCGCGTGGGCGCGATCGGCCTGGCCGGCGCGGGCGAAGCGGCCAGCGCGAACGCGCCGAGCCGGCCGAACTCAGGCGGGCGCATAGGTATGCCGCTCGCCGAACAGAACCCGCTGCACCGACTCGACCTGCGAAGCCAGCAGATTGCCGTTGCGCGTCGCCAGTTGCGCGCAGCGTGCGACGCGCGTTTCCAGCTCCGCGCAATGCTGCTGCAGCGCATGCCGTTGCGACGCCGTGCCGCCCTCGCCGAACACGCTCGCCTCCAGCCGCGCGAACCCGCCGCGCCCCGAACCGATCTCGCTGGCGCGCGCGCGGCGGCGCGCTTCGATCTGCACGACCTGATCGCCGATCGCAGTGGCGATCTGCGCGAGACGGCCGCTGTCGAAGCGCAGCGCGATCGCGTGCTGCTCGTCGAGCAGCCGTGCGAGCTCGCGGTACGCGCTCAAATCGGCGGCGAGATCGGCCAGCAGGCGTACGGACCGTTGCGTGCCGCTCATTGCCCACCGCCGTGAAAGCGCGAGATCGCCGCCGCCAGACGCCCCGCGTCGAACGGGATCTCGCCCGCCGCGAGCGCCGCGCGGATCTGCTCGACGCGGGCCGCGTCGATATCGGGCATCGCGCGTTGAGCCGCGTGCGCGGCCTTCATCAAGCCCGCATG
>NZ_JAAGPF010000238.1 GCF_017104645.1 Burkholderia sp. Ac-20379 | reverse complement strand
GCCGGCCCTGCCGCCGTTGCTGGCGCGGTTGTGGGGGGAGGCGCGGGCGGCGCCGCAGCGGGAGGCGCGGGCGCTGCGGGCAGGGCTGCTGCTCGCCACGCTGCCGGGCCCCTGGAAGGGGCTCGCCACGCGGCTCGGCTGCGTGGCGCTGCACGCGAACCACCGCGAATTCGACGCGGCGCGCGTGGCCGCGATCCGCGCGGCCGGGCTGCGCACGCTGGCCTACACGGTCAACGATCCGGCGCGGGCGCGCGAACTGATGGCCTGGGGCGTGGATTTGATCTGCACCGATCGCATCGATTTGATCGGTCCCGATTTCGCGACGGCGCAAGGCTGACGCGCGCGATTCGCTTGGTATCCGGCGGATGCCGGTATCGAGGATGGCCTCGAAAGAGAATGTTTTTCGGGCCGGAACCCAATCTGGCGAAAAATAAAAATATCGAATTCGCGCCAGCGACGGTCGAAATACACCATGCAAAGCGGGATGCAAAGCACGTTCGCATCCCGCTTTCGTAACGTCAGGAAAAAATCGCTACAAATTGCAGCGAAATTAACCATTCCCCAAATATTCGACTACGCTTAGAAGCACGCCGGTCAGAAGCGGTAGCCCACGTTCACGTAGCTCACGATCGGGTTCAGCTTGATGTGGGCCTGCGAGGTTTGCGTGAGCGTGCCGACCTGGCTGGCGCGCTGGGTGGTCAGCGTGGCGGTCAGGCTGACCGGGATGTACGAGATCGACAGCCCCGCGAACCAGTGCTTGTTGAAGTTGTAGTTGAAGCCGGCGTTGAACACCGGCGCCCACTGGTTGCTGGTCTTGGCGCTGGTCGGCCCGCCGAGCGCGCCGTATTCGAAGCTCGTGTTGGTGATCTTCGCGCCGGTGAAGTAGATGTACGAGGCGCCGACGCCCACGTACGGACGGAATTTCGCCTCGGCGCTGTTGAAGTAGTACTTGAGCAGGACGGCCGGGCTCCACTGGTAGGCGCGGCCGAGCGTGCCGAACTGGCTCAGCGATCCCTTGCCTTCCAGATTGAACTTTGGCGGGATCCCATAGACGAACTCGGCAGCGATGTGGTCGGTCACGAAATAGCCGGCGGTGAAGCCGAGCGTGTCGGCGTCGGAAATGCCGGCGCCGGTATTTGCGACCGATTGATTCACCGGGGTTCCGCCCACGCTCATGATCTTGAGTGGGTCGCTCGAATCCTGGGGGGCGAGATGAAACCAGCCCGTGGTGACGTAAAAGCTTCCAGCCGATTGCGCTTGCGCGGCGGAGCCGGCAGTCATGAGTGCAAGTGCAACGGTCCCCGTAATGGCCAATTGTTGTTTCATCAGTTTGTCTCCTCCTCGATAAAAAGGCGTGCTCATTATGACCACGGCGTTTCAAACGGAACAGGCTTGTAAGCTAGAGCAATCTCCCTAGGATTCGCACGAACGTACGAATCCTCCCTGCCGCGCGGGGCTCTGCGCGGATGCAGTCTTTCGGGCCTTCGGGTATTTCCTAACGCGATCAAACGGACATTCAGCATGGCACGGCTAGCACGACTCTACGTTCCCGATCAGCCGCAGCACGTCATCCTGCGCGGCCTCGATCAGCAACCGGCGTTCGTCGACGATCAGGATTACGAGCTTTTCATCGATTGTCTGAAGGCGGCGGCGCGCGATCATCAACTGGCAGTGCATGCCTATGTGCTGCTGCCGCGACAAGTTCAGCTGCTCGTCACGCCCAGCGACGAGGCAAGCCTGCCGAAGGCGATGCAGGCGGTTGGCCGACGCTATGTCGCGCATTTCAACCGACGCTATTCGCGCCGCGGCACGCTGTGGGAAGGCCGCTATCGCGCCACCGTGATCGAGGGCGAGCGCTACTTCCTGCTGGCGAGCCGCGTGGTGGAGTTGAGCCCCGTGCGCGCGCAGCTTGCGCAGGCGGCCGAGGCGTACCGCTGGTCGAGCTACCGTCACCATATCGGCCTGACCGTCGACAGCCTGATCACCGATCACCCGCTGTACTGGGCGCTCGGCAACACGCCGTTCGAGCGGCAGCGCGCCTACAAGGAGCTGTGCGAGCAGCCGCTCGACGAGCGCCAGACCGATCAGTTGCAACAGGCCACGCTCAAGGGCTGGGTGCTCGGCAGCGAAACGTACCGGGAGTGGGCGGCGCGCACCGCGAACCGCCGCGTCTCGCCGCTGCCCCGCGGGCGGCCGCGTAAGGTACGTGAAAACAATGGTCCGCACAACCCATCCGCCCATCAGTAATAACGGCAGCGGGGGGACCACGGCGGCATCTTCGGGTGCCGCCCTTTTTTTGCACCAAATCGATACGGCCCTAATAAAAAGGCACCTTATCGAAGCATTGAAGTAATTAGTGTCAGATCAAACGGTTTTTGTTGCTATTCCTTTGATTCGTCGCGTATATTCCGATTTCCGGCATGCCGGGCAAAAGTGTGCCCGGCGCCAGCCCGCCACGCCGCCGCCGAAGCGGCGGGCGACAAGCACTTGATTCAACGGCCGCAAGGCCCCTACTCAGACGGTGTCCCCATGAACGACCACCAAGAGCCGCAGGGCGCGGTTCCCGCCGCGCAAGGTCTTTACGATCCGCAGAACGAGCACGACGCTTGCGGCGTCGGCTTCGTTGCGCACATCAAGGGCAAGAAAAGCCACGAGATCGTCGAGCAGGGCCTGAAGATTCTCGAAAACCTCGATCACCGCGGCGCGGTGGGCGCCGATCCGCTGATGGGCGACGGCGCGGGCATCCTGATCCAGATCCCGGACGCGTTCTATCGCGAAGACATGGCCAAGCAGGGCGTGACGCTGCCGCCGGAAGGGGAATATGGGGTCGGCATGGTGTTCCTGCCGAAGGAAAGCGCCTCGCGCATCGCCTGCGAGCAGGAGCTCGAGCGCACCGTCAAGGCCGAAGGCCAGGTGGTGCTCGGCTGGCGCGACGTGCCGGTCGATTCGACGATGCCGATCTCGCCCACGGTCAAGGCTTCCGAGCCGCTGATCCGCCAGATCTTCATCGGCCGCGGCAAGGACGTGATCGTCACGGACGCGCTGGAACGCAAGCTGTACGTGATCCGCAAGACGGCGAGCCACCGCATCCAGGCGCTCAAGCTGCAGCACGGCAAGGAATACTTCGTGCCGTCGATGTCGGCGCGCACGATCGTCTACAAGGGCCTGCTGCTGGCCGGCCAGGTTGGCGTGTACTACCGCGACCTGCAGGACGCGCGCGTCGTGTCGGCGCTGGCGCTCGTCCACCAGCGCTTCTCCACGAACACGTTCCCGGCCTGGGAACTGGCCCACCCGTACCGGATGATTGCCCACAACGGCGAAATCAACACGGTGAAGGGCAACGTCAACTGGCTGAATGCCCGTACCGGCGCGATCGCCTCGCACGTGCTCGGCGACGACCTGCCGAAGCTCTGGCCGTTGATCTACCCGGGCCAGTCGGACACCGCATCGTTCGACAACTGTCTCGAACTGCTCGTGATGGCTGGCTATCCGCTCGTCCACGCGATGATGATGATGATTCCGGAAGCGTGGGAACAGCACACGCTGATGGACGACAACCGCCGCGCGTTCTACGAATATCACGCCGCCATGATGGAGCCGTGGGACGGCCCCGCCGCGATCGCGTTCACGGACGGCCGCCAGATCGGCGCGACGCTCGACCGTAACGGCCTGCGTCCGGCGCGCTACATCGTCACCGACGACGATCTCGTGATCATGGCCTCGGAAGCCGGCACGCTGCCGATCCCCGAGTCGAAGATCGTCAAGAAGTGGCGCCTGCAGCCGGGCAAGATGTTCCTGATCGACATGGAACACGGCCGCATCATCGACGACAAGGAACTGAAGGACAACCTCTCGAACGCGAAGCCGTACAAGAGCTGGATCGACGCCGTGCGCATCAAGCTCGACGAGATCGACGCGAAGGGCGAGGACGTCGCCGCGGAACGCCGTTCGGCGGCGACGCTGCTCGACCGTCAGCAGGCGTTCGGCTACACCCAGGAAGACCTCAAGTTCCTGATGGCGCCGATGGCCGTCAGCGGCGAGGAAGGCATCGGTTCGATGGGCAACGACTCGCCGCTCGCGGTGATGTCGAACAAGAACAAGACGCTCTACAACTACTTCAAGCAGTTGTTCGCGCAGGTCACCAACCCGCCGATCGATCCGATCCGCGAAAACATGGTGATGTCGCTCGTGTCGTTCATCGGCCCGAAGCCGAACCTGCTCGACACGCAGAACGTCAACCCGCCGATGCGTCTCGAAGTGGCCCAGCCGGTGCTCGACTTCAAGGACATCGCGAAGATCCGCTCGATCGATCAGTACACGGGCGGCAAGTTCAGCTCGTACGAACTGAGCATCTGCTACCCGGCCGCCTGGGGCAAGGAAGGCATCGAGGCGCGTCTGGCCTCGCTGTGCGCCGAAGCCGTGGACGCGGTCAAGTCGGGCTACAACATCCTGATCGTGTCGGATCGCAAGACCGACGCGGATACCGTCGCGATCCCGGCGCTGCTGGCCACCTCGGCGATCCACTCGCACCTGGTCGACCAGGGCCTGCGCACCAGCACGGGCCTCGTCGTCGAAACCGGCTCGGCGCGTGAAACGCACCACTTCGCGCTGCTCGCGGGCTACGGCGCGGAAGCCGTTCACCCGTACCTCGCGATGGAAACGCTCGCCAAGATGGCCGAAGGCCTGCCGGGCGACCTGTCGGCCGAGAAGGCGATCTACAACTTCACGAAGGCGGTCGGCAAGGGCCTGTACAAGGTCATGTCGAAGATGGGCATCTCCACGTACATGTCGTACACGGGCGCGCAGATCTTCGAAGCGGTCGGCCTGGCCAGCAGCCTCGTCAACAAGTACTTCAAGGGCACGGCCTCGAAGGTCGGCGGCATCGGCCTGTTCGAAGTGGCCGAGGAAGCGCTGCGCCTGCACCTCGACGCGTTCGGCGACAACCCGATCCTGCGCGACATGCTCGACGCGGGCGGCGAGTACGCATTCCGGATCCGCGGCGAAGACCACATGTGGACGCCCGATTCGATCGCCAAGCTGCAACACGCGACGCGCAGCAACTCGTACCAGACGTACAAGGAATACGCGCACCTGATCAACGATCAGACCAAGCGCCACATGACGTTCCGCGGCCTGTTCGAGTTCAAGGTCGATCCGTCCAAGGCGATCCCGATCGACGACGTCGAACCGGCCAAGGACATCGTCAAGCGCTTCGCCACCGGCGCGATGTCGCTCGGCTCGATCAGCACCGAAGCGCACGCCACGCTGGCCGTCGCGATGAACCGCATCGGCGGCAAGTCGAACACCGGCGAAGGCGGCGAGGACGTGAACCGCTACCGCAACGAACTGCGCGGCATCCCGATCAAGGCCGGCGATTCGCTGCGCTCGGTGATCGGCGAGGAAGTCGTGCGCGACATCCCGCTGAAGGATGGCGATTCGCTGCGCTCGAAGATCAAGCAGGTCGCGTCGGGCCGCTTCGGCGTCAACGCCGAGTACCTGTCGTCGGCCGACCAGATCCAGATCAAGATGGCGCAGGGCGCGAAGCCGGGCGAAGGCGGCCAGCTGCCGGGCCACAAGATCTCGGAATACATCGGCAAGCTGCGTTACGCGGTGCCGGGTGTGGGCCTGATCTCGCCGCCGCCGCACCACGACATCTACTCGATCGAGGATCTGGCGCAGCTGATCCACGACCTGAAGAACGTCAACCCGGTCGCGAGCATCTCGGTGAAGCTCGTGTCGGAAGTGGGCGTGGGCACGGTCGCGGCCGGTGTGGCCAAGGCCAAGGCCGATCACGTCGTGATCGCCGGCCATGACGGCGGCACGGGCGCCTCGCCGCTGTCGTCGCTGAAGCACGCCGGCACGCCGTGGGAACTGGGCCTCGCCGAAACGCAGCAAACGCTGGTGCTGAACGGCCTGCGCGGCCGCATCCGCGTGCAGGCCGACGGCCAGATGAAGACGGGCCGCGACGTCGCGATCGGCGCGATGCTCGGCGCGGACGAGTTCGGCTTCGCGACGGCGCCGCTCGTCGTCGAAGGCTGCATCATGATGCGCAAGTGCCACCTGAACACCTGCCCGGTCGGCGTCGCGACGCAGGATCCGGTGCTGCGTGCGAAGTTCTCGGGCCAGCCCGAACACGTCGTCAACTACTTCTTCTTCGTGGCCGAGGAAGTGCGCGAAATCATGGCGCAGCTCGGCATCGCGAAGTTCGACGACCTGATCGGCCGCGCCGAGCTGCTCGACACGCGCAAGAGCGTCGAGCACTGGAAGGCGAAGGGCCTCGACTTCACGCGCGTGTTCTATCAGCCGCAAGTCGAGAACGCCTCGACGCGTCACCTCGACGTGCAGGATCACGGCCTCGAGCGCGCGCTCGATCACACGCTGATCGAAAAGGCGAAGGCCGCGATCGAGAACGGCGAGCATGTGTCGTTCATCCAGCCGGTGCGCAACGTGAACCGCACGGTCGGCGCGATGCTGTCGGGCGTGATCGCCAAGAAGTACGGCCGCGACGGCCTCGACGACGACGCGATCCACATCCAGCTGAAGGGCACGGCGGGCCAGAGCTTCGGCGCCTTCCTCGCGAAGGGCGTCACGCTCGACCTCGTCGGCGACGGCAACGACTACGTCGGCAAGGGCCTGTCGGGCGGCCGCATCATCATCCGTCCGACCAACGATTTCCGCGGCAAGTCGGAAGAGAACATCATCTGCGGCAACACGGTGATGTACGGCGCGCTGGAAGGCGAATCGTTCTTCCGCGGCGTGGCCGGCGAGCGCTTCTGCGTGCGCAACTCGGGCGCGACGGCGGTCGTCGAAGGCACGGGCGACCACGGCTGCGAATACATGACGGGCGGCACGGTGGTCGTGCTCGGCGAGACGGGCCGCAACTTCGCGGCCGGCATGTCGGGCGGCCTGGCCTATGTCTACGATCCGGACGGCACGTTCGCGGCCAAGTGCAACAAGGCGATGGTCGCGCTCGATCCGGTGCTGCAGCAGGCCGAACAGGAACGCACCGTCGACCGTGGCCTCTGGCACACGGGCCTGACCGACGAAGCGCTGCTGAAGGGGCTGATCGAGCGTCACTTCCAGTTCACCGGCTCGCCGCGCGCGAAGTCGCTGCTGGAAAACTGGGACGCGGCGCGCCGCCAGTTCGTGAAGGTGTTCCCGCACGAATACAAGCGCGCGCTCGGCGAAATGGCGGCGGAAAAGGCCGCCAAGCAAGCCGCCGTCGCAGCCTGACGCAACCGATCCATACGAATTAGCGATCGCGCCCGCCGCCAGCGGCGGGCGCGGATCCCTCCCCGAACCACCCCGATTCAGACGAGAACCTTATGGGCAAGGCAACCGGTTTTCTCGAGTTCGAACGCCGCCACGAGGCGTACGAGGCTCCGCTCACCCGCGTGAAGCATTACAAGGAATTCGTCGCGGCGCTGTCCGACGAAGACGCGAAGATCCAGGGCGCACGCTGCATGGATTGCGGCATTCCGTTCTGCAACAACGGCTGTCCGGTCAACAACATCATTCCGGACTTCAACGATCTCGTGTATCGCCAGGATTGGCAGAACGCGATCGAGGTGCTGCACTCGACCAACAATTTCCCCGAGTTCACGGGCCGCATCTGCCCGGCGCCGTGCGAAGCGGCCTGCACGCTCGGCATCAACAACGATCCGGTCGGCATCAAGTCGATCGAGCACGCGATCATCGACAAGGCCTGGGCCGAAGGCTGGGTCAAGCCGCTGCCGGCCGAGCACAAGACGGGCAAGAAGGTCGCCGTGGTCGGTTCCGGCCCCGCCGGCCTGGCCACCGCGCAGCAACTGGCGCGCGCCGGCCACGACGTCACCGTGTTCGAGAAGAACGATCGCGTGGGCGGCCTGCTGCGCTACGGCATCCCCGATTTCAAGCTGGAAAAGTGGCTGATCGACCGCCGCATGCGCCAGATGGAAGCCGAAGGCGTGACGTTCCGCACCAGCGTGTTCATCGGCAAGGATCCGCTGCCGGAATCGATCGGCAGCCTGGCGAAGGAAACCATCTCGCCCGACGCGCTGAAGGACGAGTTCGACGCGATCGTGATCGCGGGCGGCTCCGAAACGCCGCGCGACCTGCCGGTGCCGGGCCGCGAGCTCGAAGGCGTGTACTACGCGATGGATTTCCTGCCGCAGCAGAACCGCGTCAACGCCGGCGACAGCCTGCCCGACCAGTTGCTGGCCAAGGGCAAGAACGTCATCGTGATCGGCGGCGGCGATACGGGTTCCGACTGCGTCGGCACCTCGAACCGTCACGGCGCGAAGTCGGTCATGCAGTTCGAACTGATGCCGCAGCCGCCCGAGCAGGAAAACAAGCCGATGGTGTGGCCGTACTGGCCGATCAAGCTGCGCACGTCCTCGTCGCACGACGAAGGCTGCGAGCGCGATTGGGCCGTGGCCACCAAGCGTCTCGAAGGCAAGAACGGCAAGGTCGAGAAGCTGATCGCCGCGCGCGTCGAATGGAAGGACGGCAAGATGAGCGAAGTGCCGGGCTCCGAATTCGAACTGAAGGCGGACCTCGTGCTGCTGGCGATGGGCTTCACGCAACCGGCCGCGCCGGTGCTCGACGCGTTCGGCGTCGCCAAGGATGCGCGCGGCAACGCCCGTGCGGCCACGGAAGGCGAGCGTTCGTACGCCACCTCGGTCGACAAGGTGTTCGCGGCCGGCGACATGCGCCGCGGCCAGTCGCTCGTGGTGTGGGCGATCCGTGAAGGCCGTCAGTGCGCGCGTGCGGTGGACGCGTTCCTGATGGGCCATTCGGAACTGCCGCGCTGATCGCGGCATGACCGGGCGGCGGGCGATACGCTCGCCGTACCGGACGTCATGAAAAAAGAGCACGCCCCAGGGCGTGCTCTTTTCGTTGGTGCGTCGCGTTCGCCGGATCGGCGCGGCGTGCTGTCCGCGTCGATCCGCCGGCGCGGTTCGACTCAAGCCGCCGCGTCGCGCTCGATCTCGAGCGTGCGGTCGTGGAACGCCGCCAGCGATTCGCGGTGCGCGATGCTGACGATCGCCGCGCCCGGCAGCCGCGCGGCCAGCAGGCCGTAAAGCTGGCTTTCGTTGTCGGCGTCGAGCGCGCTGGTCGCCTCGTCGAGGAACAGGTAATCGGGCTTGTGCAGCAGCGCGCGCGCGCCGGCCAGGCGCTGCTGTTCGCCCGGCGAGAGCACCTGCGTCCAGTGGTTCGATTCGTCGAGCCGCGTCGCGTAATCGTCCAGGCCGAAATCGCGCAGCACGGCGCGGCATTCGTCGTCGCCGAAGCGCTCGGCCGCCGACGGGTAGGCGAGCGCCGCCTTCAGCGTGCCGATCGGCAGGTAGCTGCGCTGCGGCACGAACATCATCTTCGCGCCCACCGGCGCATCGATCGCGCCGTCGCCGAACGGCCAGAGGCCGGCCAGCGCGCGCATCAGCGTGCTCTTGCCCGCGCCCGACGGGCCGCGCACGAGCCAGCGCGAGCCGGGCTCGATCGTCAGGTCGCCGACCGTCGACAGCGGCCGGCCGTCGGGCAGCGCGAGGCGCAGGCCCGAGGTGGTCAGCGCCTCGGTGTCGACCAGATGCAGGTTGATGCCGCCGTGCTCGGTGGCCGGCGACAGCGATTCCTTCAGATGCGAGGCCTGCGTGATGCGCTTGAATTCGCGCAGACGATTGACGGTCGCGCGCCATTCCACCAGCGTCGGGTAGCTGTTGATGAACCACGAGAACGAATCGCTGACGGTGCCGAACGCGCTGTTGATCTGCATCAGCACGCCGAACGAGTAGGCGCCCGCGAAGTAGCGCGGCGACGCCACCGCGATCGGGAAGATGATGGCGAGCTGGCCGTAGAAGCTCAGCACGAAGTTCATGCGCCGCGTGTAGGCCATCAGGCGCCACCAGTTGTCGCGGATCCGCTCGAACAGGCCGAGCGTGTTCTGCTTTTCGCGCGAGGTGCCGTCGAAGAACGCGATCTGCTCGGCGTTCTCGCGGATCCGGATCAGGCCGAAACGGAAGTCGGCCTCGACGCGCTGCTGCTGGTAGTTGATCGACACGAGCGGGTGGCCCGCCTTGTGCGTCAGGTAGGAACCGGCCAGCGCGTACAGCATGGCGGCCCACACCATGTAGCCCGGGATCGTGACTTGCGAGCCGCCGAACGGGATCGACAGCGCGCCGGCGATCGACCAGAGAATCACCACGAACGAGCACAGCGTGACGACCGTCGAGATCAGGTCGAGCGTCAGCGCGAGCGTCGAGGTGGACAGCGAATTCAGGTCGTTGGTGATCCGCTGGTCCGGGTTGTCGGTCAGGCGGTCGCGTTCGATGCGGTAGAACGCGCGGTCGCCGAACCAGTCGTCGAGCGCCTGGTTGGTGATCCACTGCCGCCACCGGAAGCCGAGCATCTGCCGCAGATAGGTGCGGTAGATGGCGAGGATGATGAACGCGAACGCGTAGCCGGAGAACACCAGCAGCAGATGCGGCACCTGCCCGGCGTCCTTCTGCTGCAGCGCGTTGTAGAACCCGGCGTTCCAGCTGTTGAGCCGGACGTTGATCCAGACGATCACGAGGTTCATCGCGATGATCGCGACGAGCAGGCCCCACGCGGTCTTCCATTCCGAAGACACCCAGTAGGGCTTGATCAGGCTCCATGCGGAGATGCGGGCTTCGCCTGGCGGCGCGTCGTTCGCCGGGCCGGCGACGGGGGACGAGGATGTCATGAGCTTCCTGCGGTGGGGCGGCGCGATGCCGGGGTTAATCGTATCGGGGCGCACGCGGCGCACCTCAAATCGTGCCATATGACGGCGGCTCGCCGCGGATTGTGCGGCGCATCGCTTAAACGGCTCTTAACCGCGGCGGGCGGGGCGCCGCAAGCGCTTTGTCAGCAAGGCCGGCCGGGCGTCGGCGGTCATTGTGCCAGCACCGCGCCGCCGCGCGCACGAGCGCTTCGGCCGCCGGCCGAGGTTTGCGGGCGTTTCGGCTTCTGTGGTCTAATGGCCGCCTGACGAAACAGGGGTGCTTTGCTGCCAGCCCGATCCGGTAACGGATCGCATGGCGATGCGGCGGCAAGGCTGAGAGAGACCCTTCGCACCCGATCCGGGTAATACCGGCGCGGGAAGTTTCCGATTCCACCGGGTCGCGCCCGCCGCCATCGTTTTGGATGTGATCGGCATGTGCCGTCCGGTCGGCTCCGGCCGCTGGTTTCGTCCGTTCGATTGCGCCCTCGCGCGTTACGGAAGGAAGCCCATGTCTGTTTTGCCTGCTCTGTCGTGTCCCCTCGCTTTCGATGCCGCGTGCTGCCAGTTATGGCCGGCCGCCGCTGCGCACGCGCGCGTCGCGTGTTTCGTGGCTGCCTGCGCGCGGGCGGAGGCGGGGCGATGAGCGGCGCATCCGGTGCGCGCGTCGACGTCGCCGTGCTCGGTGGCGGCCTGGTCGGCCGGCTGATCGCGTGGCGGCTCGCCGGCGCGGGGCTGCGCGTCTCGTTGTACGAACGCGGCGACGCGGCCGGCTCA
>NZ_JAAGPF010000237.1 GCF_017104645.1 Burkholderia sp. Ac-20379 | reverse complement strand
CCGCTGCGCGCGGATCGCGCGCGCGATCGCCGCGGCCGGCGCGCGCGCCACCTCGACGATCGCCGCGCGCAGCGCGGCCGCGTCGCCCACCGGCACGTAACGCACCTCGTCGCGCGTGAAATAGGCCGACAGCCCGCCCACGTCGCTCGCGATCACCGGCAAGCCGGACAGCACGGCCTCCTGCACCACCGTGATGCCGCTCGCGTGCAGGTTCGGCCGCAGCGGCACGCACACCAGCGTCGCCTCGGCGAACGCGGCCTCCAGCTCCGAATTGTTGCGCGCCAGACGAATATCGACGTTGACCGCACCGCGCGCGAGCCGGGCCGGCACGCTGCCCGACAGGATCGTCAGCGCGACGCCCTCGACGTTGCGCACGGCCTCGATCAGCGTGGCCCAATCGCGATGCCGGTCGTTGCCGAGCGCCAGCACGCGGATCGTGTCGCGCGGCACGCAACGTGGCGCCTGCCGCCGCTCGGACGGAATGCCGAAGCGAACCAGCTCGGTGCGCGCGGCCGGAAACAGCCGCCGCGCGATGGCGAGGTTGTCGGGCGAATGGAACGTCAGCACGTCGACGCGCCCGATCAGCCGCCGGAACAGCAGCTTGTGCGGCCACCACAGCGCGCGCCAGCGGTCGATCAGCCACACCGACTGGCCGATCACGCGCACCCGCTTGCCGATCAGCAGGCCCACCGCCGCCACAGCCAGGTATTGCGATTCGGTGTGGGTCCACACCACGTCGGCCACGCGGATCGCATCGCGATTGCGCCACGCGTGAATCAGGTCGAAGCCGGTCACGGCGCGCACGGCGAGGCGCACGAACTTCGCCACCGCCGGCTCGGGCGCGGAGCGCGAGAACGCCACGCGGCACTGCATCGCGTCGGCGCGGCCATAGCCGTACGGCGTCGCGTCGTTCAGGCCCACCAGCCGGCCCGCTTCGCGGCTGCGCCGCCATTGTTCGGCATCCTTGTCGACGGCCAGATGCGCGAACACCTGCAGCGTGCGCGCGTGTCCGGCGCGGGCGGTGTCGAGCGGCGCGGCGTGCGCGGGCACGGCCGCGCGATCGGCAGCGGCGTCGAGCGCATCGCGGTCGCGATCGATCGGTTCGCGGTAAGTGGACATGGCAGGCGGCTCCGGAGACGGGATGGGGCGAATGCGCCGTTCACTTCGCGCCGATATGCAGCACGCGCAGCGGATGGATCTTGCCGCGCACCACATCCCAGAAACCGATCACGTTGCCGTGCAGCCGCCCCGGGTAATCGATGAACGGAAAGCGCAGCAGGCTCTTGACCACGTTCGCGCAGACGTTGCGCGCGATGAAGCGCAGCGCCACGCGGCGGCTCATGGTGCCCTTGTGATAGAGGTAGAGCGGGTTGGCGATCTGCGAATAGCCCATCCGCACGCCCGAGGTGCGGCCGCGCTTGCTGCCCAGATGCACGCCCACGCAGCGCGGGTCGTACACCACCTTGCCGAGATGGCGGATCACGCCGGTGAAATCGCGGTCCTCCTGCCACGCATAGAGCGGCAGGTTCTCGTCGAAGCGGAACGAGCGCTGCGCGCGGCCGGTGATCGCCATGTTGCAGCCGTACACCGATTGCATCTCGCGCTGCGCGTCGCCCGACGCCCAGTGCGGCTGCGGCGGCAGCGCGCCGCTCAGGTGCGCGCTCGCCTGCTGCTCGCTCAGGCCCGCGCCCATGATGCCGTCGGCCAGCACGCGGCCGGTCAGCGCGACGATGCCGCGATCCTCCTCGAACACCTGCTCGCAGCGCTCGGCCCAGTCGGCGGCCGGCCGGTAATCGTCGTCGAAGAACACCACGAACCAGTCGTTGTCGCCGGGCGCCACCGCGTCGATCTCGTTGAGCAGGCGCGCGACGCCGTGATTGCGCTGACGCGTCAACCCCGGCGTGGGCGCCAGATCCACCACGAGCCGCGTGCGCGCGGCCAGCGCGTGGGCCTGCAGGCCGGCCACGTCGGACGGCTCCGCGCCCACCACGTACACCGCGTCGAGCGGCGCCGTCTGCGCATCGAGCAGCGTCAGCAGCGTGCGGCATTCGTCGGCGCGCCCCTTGGTCGCCACGATCACGTATTTCTTCATGTTTCCTCCCCCGTCCAATCGTTCGATTCCATCCATCCGATGCGTGCGCCTCGCATCACGCCGCCGGCCCGCCGCCCGCCTGGAAGCGCCCGCGCAGCAGCGGGTTCGCGATGAAGCGCAGCACGTGATCGGACAGCCGCCGCCCCGGCACGAAGCAGCACAGGCTGATCGCGATCAGCGCGGCCTTCTTGCGCCAGTTCCAGTACGGGTTCGTCACGATCGAGCGGAAATAGCGCGGCGAGCCGAGCGCGAGCCAGCGCACGCGCGCGACGAACGGCCGCCCGTACAGCTCCGCGACGAACACCGATTTGGTGTACGAGAAATCCATCAGATCGGCCGGCAGCGCCACGCCGAGCCGGTTCGCGGCCAGCGTCGAGAGCAGTTGCCAGCGCTCGCGGAATTCGCGCGGCGTGTCGCGCCACTTCGCGGCATTGGCGAACGAGATGTCGCGCGACTTGTCGGCGCGCTGGTTCGGCGCATGCGCGCGGTAGCCGCCCAGCGCGTGATCGATCACGCCCACCTGGCCCGTCAGCGCGATGCCGTAGATCGCATAGAAATCGGCGCCGTACTTGCTGTCCAGCGGCTCGCGGATCGGATAGATGCGCTTCAGGTTCGCGACGCGGTAGGCGTTGCCCGACGCCGGCGGCGACGGATACAGCCAGCCCTTGCGCAGCGACGGCCCGCAATCGCGCGGCGGGCGCGAATTCGGAATCTGGCTGCCGGTGGCCACGCCGCCGCTCGAGAAGATGTCGAGCCGGTATTGCACCTTCGCCACCTGCGGATCGACGAAGCCGGCCGCCACTTCGGCCACCGCCTCGGGATAGAGAAAATCGTCGGCGTCGAGAAAGATCACGATCTCGGTGTCGAGCAGGTCCACCGCCGCGTTGTACGCCGACACCTGCCCGCCGTTCTCCTTGCGGCGCAGGTCCACGGCCGCGCCGTAGCCGCGCACGATCTCGACCGAATCGTCGGTCGAGCCGTCGTCGATCACGAGCACGCGTGCGGCCGGCACGCTTTGCGCGAGCGCGGAATCCACGGCCTGCCCGACGAAGCGGCCGTAGTTGTAGTTGCAGATCACCACCGTTACCGAAGGCAGGCTCACCGGTTCCCCCGAAATGTCGTTATCGATCATGGCGCGCGCCGCATGTGCTTCATCTGTCTCACGTGCCGGCCGGCGAGCCGGCGCAGCGCCGCACGCCCGCGAATTCCGCCGCCAGCCCGGCGCGCCACACGCCCACCAGCAGCACGCTCAGCATCGTCAGCTCGCCGAGCAGCCGCGCCACGGCCATGCCCATCGCGCCCCAGTGCGTGGCGAGCGGCACCGCGCAGGCGAGGTTGACGAGCGCGCTGATCACGCCGCTGCGCGCGAGCAGCGCTTCGCGCTTGCGCGGGATCAGGAAGTACATGCCGAGCACCTGGGTGCAGACGCTGACCGGCAGCACGAACGCCAGCAGCTGCAGCACCGGCACGGCGTGCGCGAAGCCCGCGCCGAAGATGAACGGCACGATCCAGCCGGCCGCGCACAGCGTCACCAGCGTGGCCAGCGTCGCGCCGCCAAAGAAGAACGCGAAGATGCGGCGCGCCATCACGTTGGCGCGCTGCGCGTCGCGGCCCACCAGGAACGTGACTTTCGGCACGAGGATCTGCGCGGCCGGCCCCATCAGGCTCAGGCCCGCGCCGATCAGCCGCTCGGCCACGCCGAACGCGCCCACCTCGGCGGCCGGCGCGAGCAGCGACAGCACGTAGGTCGACGCGCCGATCAGCAGCACCGAGGTGCCGCCGTAGATGAAGATCACGGTGGATTGGCGGATCAGGCCGAGCGCGTCGCGCAGGCTCGACAGCAGCCCCGAGAATTCGCGGCGCACGGCCCAATAGGCCAGGCCCAGTTGCGCGACGCTCGACGCGAGCAGCAGCGGAAACACGAACTTCAAATCGCCGGGCCGGTGGATGAAGCAGAAGATCATCGACAGCGACAGCACGAAGCCCACCACCTCGATCGCGACGCTCTTCTTCGCGCGCCCGGTGCTCGCGAAATACCAGCCGAGGTTGAACGCCGCGACCAGCCCCATCGCCACCACCGGCGCGCCGATGCCCGGCACGCGCGCGAAGATCGCCGACTGCGTGACGGCGATCGCGCCGACGATCGCGCCCGGCACGCACAGCACCAGCCGCGCGCTGAACTGGCGGCGCAGGATGGCCGCGCGCTCGGCGTCGTTCTGCGTATGCACGGTGTCGCGCGCGCCGACCGTCGAGAAGCCGTAGTTGACGAACAGCCAGATCGAATTCGACAGCGACATGCCGGCCAGGATCACCGCGTAGCCGCCCGCGCCGAGCGTGCGCCCGTAGTACGGCAGCAGGAACAGCGGATACAGATAGCGCGAGACGTAGGACAGATAGACCGCGAGCAGTTCGAAGCTCGACAGCGTCGGCTTGATGCGGTTCATGGGCGGCCTCCGCTGCGGGACGCGGCGCGGCCCTCGAACGCGGCGGCGCGCGGCGCTTTGCGCCATGCCGCACGCCAGCCGGCGGGCTTTGCCGCGCGCTGCCGCCGTTCGCGATCGCCGGCCGGCGCGCGGCGATTGACGGCCGCGAACGCCACCGCCGCGAACAGGTAGAAGCACGGCCCGAGATCGAACACCGCAGCGGAAATCGTCGCGCCGATCAGGTTCGCGAACATCGCCTGCCGCGCGGCGAAACCGACGGCGGCGTCGCCGCGCGTGGTCAGCGGGCTGCGCGTGCGCGCCGTCGTGCGCAGCATGAACACGCCGTAGATCACGAAGCCGAGCACGCCGAGATTGCCGAGCAGCACCAGCGGGAAGCTCGACGCGCGCGCGCTGCCGAGGCCCACGCCGAGGCCGTTGGTGTCGATCAGGTTGACGAGCGACTGCATGTTCCAGGCGCTGCGCTCGATGCCCGAATCGGTGTTCATCTTGTCGACCAGCGCGCCCGACAGCAGGTCGGACACCGTCTGGATCAGCGGCGAATCGATCGCGGCCAGCACGCCGCCGAGCAGCACCAGGCCGGCGGCGGCCAGCACGATCAGCAGGCGCTTGCGGCCGCGGGTCGCCCGGTCGATCGCCTGGCTGCGGCTCGCGGCGAACACGAACAGGTAGCCGGCCAGGCCCGCGTAGGCCGTGGTGGAGGTGGACAGCACCAGCAGCGCCAGCGTCGCGAACGCGAGCGCGCCGGTCAGCACGCGCCGATAGCCGAACAGCCAGAGGCTCAGCGAGAACGCGAACAGCGGCAGCGAGAACGACGAGAACGCCGAGGTTTCGGTGAACGTGCCGCTGATGCGGCGCAGGCCTTCCACTTCGGCGCCGTCGAGGATCGCGTACTGCGCCGTCTTGATCTCGGACAGCACGTCGAGGCCGAGCAGGCCCGAGCCGAGATCGATCAGCGCGGCGATCACGTTCAGCGCGGTCAGCGCGAGGATCGCGTCGGCGAACACGCGGCTCGCGTCGCGCCGGCGCAAATACACCGACGCCGCCACGTACAGCACGAATTCGCCGACCAGATAGACCGATTGCGAGAGGTTGCCCGACACGGGCGCGAGCGGCGTCAGCGCGAGCCGGCCGCCCGACGAATCGGCGCGGTCGATCGCGAACACGAAGCTGTCGCCCTGCAGGATGCGCGGCCACAGCACGGCGCTCGCGCAGCCCAGCACGGTCAGCACGCCGAGCCAGAACGCGGGCGACGCGGGCGTCAGCTCGCGCAGGAAGGCCGGCACGTCCTCGCGCAGCAGCGCGCGGCCCGCGAAGAACAGCAGGAACAGGTTCGCCGGCAGGATGCCGGTGCCGCCGAGCGACAGCGCCTCGGTCGCGCCGAACAGCGTGCAGCAGGCCATGAACGCCACGCCCCAGCGGAACGGCAGCGCGAAGCTGGCCACGCCGAGCACGGCGACGATCAGGCCGAATACGCTGATCTCCATGGTCAGGCCGCCGCTCGCACGAAGCCGCCGCGCGCCGCGCTCACGCCACGCACGGCCGGATCTCCGCGAGCAGTTGCACGGCGCTCGCGCGCCAGGTCAGTTCGGCCGCGCGGGCCAGCCCGCGCGCGCGCATCGCGTCGCGCTCGGCCGGATCGCCCGACACGCGCAACAGCGCCGCCGCGAGCGCGGCGGGATCGTCGGGCGACACGTAGATCGCGGCCTCGCCGCACGCCTCGCGCACGGCCGGCAGATCGGCCACCACGATCGGGCAGCCGAGCGTCATCGCCTCGACGGGCGGCAGGCCGAAGCCTTCGTAGCGCGACGGATGGACGAAGCACAGCGCATGGCGGAACAGCGTCTTCAGCTCGCCGTCGGACACGAAGCCCACGTGCTTGACGTACTCGGGCAGCGGCTCCGCGCCGCTGCCGTAGACGGCCGGATCGGTGCCGCCCGCCACCACCACGTCGAACTCGGCCTCGCCGACATGGCGCAGCGCGTCGATCACGAGCCGGAAATTCTTGTGGCGGTTCAGACTGCTGACGGCGAGCACGAACGGCCGTGCGCCGATGCCGTGCCGCGACAGGATCGTTTCGTCCTCCTCGTGACGCAGCATGTGCTCGCCGCTCTCGGAGATCACGCCGATCTTGCGGCCCGGGATATGGTAGGCGTCGATCAGCTCGCCGCGCGAGAAGCGCGACACCGTCACGATGCGGCGCGCCGCGCGCCCCACGCACGGCGCCATCACGCGATACCACGAGCGGAACGCGCGGCTGTAGCTGTCGGGCACGCGCACCGGCGCGGCGTCGTGGATCACGGTGATCTGGTTGCGCATGAACAGCGGCGCGGAATTGCACAGGTTCAGCAGCAGGCTGCCGCGCGCGGCGCCGGGCAGCGCCCATTGCTCCCACGCCTGGCCGCGCCGGCCCTGCACCGTGCGCATCGGAATCCGGCCGAACGGGTTGGCGATCGCGTAGGGGCCGTCGGGCACCAGCAGTTCGAGATCGAGCCCGGCCACCGAGGGATCGCGCTCGGCGATCAGCGCGTCGATGCTGCGCATGATCTCGAACGCGAAGCGATCGACGCCCGTGGCCGGGCGGAACAGGAATCGCCCGTTCACCGAAATCCTGCGCACCCCGTTCGATGTTTGCATCGTGTTTCTGGTCCGTTCTTGATGTTGCGATCGGGCTGCACGGCCGGCACGTGCCGCACGCCCTCGTTCGATTCGTATTGCGTGTCGGCCGTCACGAGCCGGGCCGTTCGGCGCCGGCTCCGCGATCGACACCGCTGCGCAGGCGTTCCCCGGCCCGCCGACACGGCCTGCCTATACAGCAGGTATCGTGCCAATCGCATCGCGCGGCGGCGCGCGTGTTGCGTCGCGCCAAAACGGCTTGCGCAGCAAGGGTTTCGCGGCGCGCGCCGGGCGCACGGCGCGCACATCGCGCCGATGTTCCCGATCGTTACGTAACCGTTGCCGGCTCGCGTTACGTAACGATCGGCCGCGCGATGCGTGCGGGCGCAAGCAACGCGCGGCACGTCAAACGATTGCGCTTATTGCGTCGCAATAGCCGCATGCGGCATCGCGCACGCGCGCCGCCTCGCGACGGAGAAAGGCACGCATGTTGCTTGATTCACGGCTTCACGATCCTGCCGCCGACGATGCCGACACCCGCCGCCCCGCTCTCCTCGCGCCTCAAGCGCCACGCCGCCACCGGCCTTGCCACGCTGCAGGCCGCGGTGCTGCGCGCGCGCCGCCGCCCGCAGGCACGCGAGGCCGCGCCGCCCGCCGGCACGATCAAGATCGTGGCGCAGTTCGCGCTGACCAACGGCATCGTCAACGGCGCGCGCTATCAGGCGCAGACGCTGCGCCGGCTCGGCTACGCGGTCGAGCTCGTCGACGTGACGGCGGCGGTCAAGCGGCCATGGCGCACGATCGCGGCCACGCCGGGCGGCCTGTTCATCTTTCATTGCGGCGGCCCCGAGCTGCCGCTGCTCGCCTGGCCGCTGCGCGCGGTGCTCGCGAGCGGCCGCACGATCGGCTATTTCGCATGGGAATCGGCGCTGCCGCCGCAAGGCTGGCAACGCGCCGCGGCGCTCGTCGACGAAGTCTGGACACCGAGCCCGTTCGCCGCCGAGGCGCTGGCCAAGGTGTTCGCGGTGCCGGTCGTGGTCGCGCCGCACGTGGTCGATCCGCGCGGCACGCCGCGCCGCTGGCGGCGCAACGAAGGCCCGCTGACGTTCCTGACGATGGCCGACGCGCGTTCGAGCCTCGCGCGCAAGAATCCGCTCGGCGCGATCGCCGCGTTTCGCGCGGCGTTTCCGCACGAGCGCGACGTGCGGCTGATCGTCAAGCTCAAGCTGCACGGCGCGCCGGGCGAACTCGAACCGCTGCGCGCCGCCGCCGGCGGCGACCCGCGCATCGAGCTGCTGACCGGCACGCTGTCGCGCGAGGAGGTGGAAGCGCTGTTCAGCGCGGCGCACGTGTTCGTCTCGCTGCATCGCGCCGAAGGCTTCGGCCTGCCGCTGCTGGAAGCGATGGGCCTGGGGCTCGCCGCGGTGGCCACCGGCTGGTCCGGCAACTTGGTGTTCATGAACGCGGGCAACAGCCTGCTGGTGGATCACACGGTGCGCGTCGGGCAGGACGAAGGCGGCGTGTACGGCACGGTGGCCTGGGCCGATCCCGATCTCGCGCATGCCGCCGCGCAACTGCACCGGCTCCACGACGATCCCGGCTTCCTGCACTACCTGATCGAAACCGGCTGGCGCGACTGCCGCACCGACGCGCAGTTGCAGCGCTTTCGCCTGGGCATCGCGGCGAGCCGGCTGTTGCCGGCCTGCGCGGCGCGCGAGGCCGCCGTGGCGCCGGCGCTGATCAACGCGGCCCAGGTGGAGCCGGAACTCGGCTCGCCGTCGCACGGCGGCCTGCCCGCCACCGTCGCGCGGCGCGTGGGAGCGCACTGGCGGCTGTCGGGCCACAAGCGCTACGTGACCGGCGTGCCGCTGCTGTCGTGGATCAACGTGCTGGCCGTCACCGACGAGCCCGAACCGCGCCTCGGCCATTTCCTGGTGCCGCGCACCGCGCCCGGCGTGGTGGTGATCGACGCGTGGGATCCACTCGGCATGCGCGCCACGGCCAGCCACGACGTGGTGCTCAGCGACGTGGCGATCCCGCTCGACGATGCGGCCGGCCTGCGCCCCGCGCATCTCGGCCTGAACCGCGACCCGCTCGCGCTGGCCTGGTATTTCAGCCTCGTCAGCGCCGTGTACGACGGCGTGGCGCGCGCCGCGCGCGACTGGCTGCTCGATTTCCTCAACGAACGGCGACCCGGCGGCCTGGGCGGCGCGCCGCTGGCGAGCGTGGCCTCGATTCAGGAACAGGTGGGCCGGATCGAAACCTGGCTGGCCGCCAGCGACTGGCTGATGACCACGCACGCGCGCCATATCGACAGCGGCGATGCGCCGCCCACGCTCGGCGCGGTGCTCAAGCAGACGGTGCTCGAGAACGCGAAGCAGGCGGTGGCGCTGGCCGTCGAACTGGCCGGCAATCACGGCATCGCGCGCGCCAACGTGCTCGAACGCCATCAGCGCAACGTGCTGTGCAGCGGCATTCACGCGCCGACCGCGCCGGTGTTGCGCACGAATCTGGGCCGCGACGCGCTGGCGGCGGCGGCCCGGAAGAACGCTTAGGGATCCTGGGAGAGAGGACGGCGAGCGCCGTCCTCGATCATGCAGCGGCAGCGGCAGCAGCGCCGCTCAGAACACCCGGCCTTCGGTCAGGTGCGTGGTCACGCCGTTCAGCGCGTAGTCGCCCACCACGCGCGCCTTGTGCAGCAGCGGGTTGTGGCTGAAGATCGTGCGCAGGTTGCGCCAGTGGCGGTCGAGGTTGTGACGGCGCGCGGTGGCCGATGCGCCGCCCACCTCGAACAGCCGCTCGCCCGCGTGCAGCGCCAGCTTGCTGACGATCAACTGGGTGCGCGCGGTGGCCAGCGCGCCTTCGAGCACCAGCGCCTCGGCGTCGGGCGCCCCGGCCTGGATCGCGTCGGCCGAGCGGTCGAGCGCGCGCGCGTTCTCTCGCACCAGCGCGTCGATCGCGTGGCTGTGCGCGCTCAGTTCGCCCACCGTCTGCTGAATGAAGTGATCCTCGCGCGCCGACGGCGCCGGGCTGTGCATCACCGGGCGGCCGAACTCGATCACGTAGCGCGTCGCGTCGGCCGCGATCGCGCGCACGATGCCGGCCGCCACCGCCACCAGGTGAAGCTGGCGCAGCGCCCCGCCGTGCCGGCCCACCAGCGTGGTGTGGCCGCGGTCGATCACCTCGTTGGCCTCCACCCGCACGTTGTCGAGCAGCAGGCTGCCGCTGGCCGTCATGCGCTGGCCCATGCCGTCCCAGTCGTCCACCACGCGCAGGCCTTCGCGGCGCACCGGCACCACGATCGACACGCGCGCGTCGTCGCTGGCGCGCACCACGTTGATCCGTGCGTAGTCCGAAAACAGTGTGCCCGTGGAGTAATACTTGGTGCCCGACACGCGGTAGCCGTCGCCGTCGTCCGTCAGCGTGGTGGCGATCTCGCCGGGGCGCGACGTGCCGAGCTCGGTGGACGCGCCGCCGAAGATCGCGCCCGACAGCACGCGGTCGATCTGCAGCGCGTTGAACGGCGAGGACGGCGCGAGCCGCAGCACTTCGGTGAAGTCGTAATGGATACGCAGCGCGTGCGCGAGATTCGAATCGGCCGAGGCCAGCGTCGACACCACCTCGAACAGGTCGACCAGCGAGCCGCCCAGGCCGCCGCTCGCCTCCGGCAGGCGCAGCGCGCCGAGCGGCGTGGCGCGGAACAGCTTGAAGCCGTCGAACGGCAGTTCGCGGTTCGCCTCGCGGCGCGCGGCGTCGTGGCCCAGTTCGGCGGCGAGCGCGGGCAGCGCCGCCAGCGCGTCGGCGAGCGGTGAGGCAGTCGTGTGGGAAGCGGTCATGGCAGGATGGTCGGTGGAAATCGATGCAATCGTGGATCGGGCCGTTCACGACAGCGGCGGCGGCTTGGCGCGCACTGCGCGCCGCCATGAACGGTGGCCCTGGGTGCGCCGTGGCGGCGCGCCCAGGGCGCATCGTGAAAGTATAGAAATGCGCGAACCGCGCGGGAACGTTCGATTTCAGCTATGGATATGCCGGAATCGGCAACGGCCCGCGCCGGGTTGGCCGCGCGCGGGTGCGCGGGCCGGCGCGGGCCGCATCGGGCATCGGGCGTCAGCCGCCCGAGCGCGTCAGCCGCCCGAAGAACGGGTGGCCCGGATCGTTGAAGCCCGGCGTGGACGGATGGCCGCTCGCCACCAGCGAATCGACGAACGCCTCGTCGGCCTCGGTCAGGCGATAGGCCAGCGCCGGCAGATAGTCGTCCCATTGTTCGAGCGTGCGCGGCCCGGCGATGGTCGACGCGATGTAGCGGCTGTTCAGCACCCAGGCCAGCGG
>NZ_JAAGPF010000236.1 GCF_017104645.1 Burkholderia sp. Ac-20379 | reverse complement strand
CGCGCGTCGCACAGCGCGCTCGCGCAATGCGCGGCGTCGAAGCGCTTGCCGAGCGGAATCTGGATGCCCACCGAAAACGACGTGCGTTCGGCCACGCCGTGCGTGTCCTTCAGCGAGCGCATCAGCGTCGCCACCACGCTCGCGTCGGCCAGCCAGCGGATGCCCGGCGAGTGATAGCGGATGCCCGCGTAGGGCGTGAGCGAATCGTGTTCGACCAGCAGCGACAGCCCCGTGTTGAACACGCTCAGCTCCGCGCCGCCGAACGCGCCGTCGAGCCGGTCGCCGCTGCCGTAGCCGACCGTGAACGTCGCCGGGCCGAGCGCCTGCGAGATCACGCCGTATTTCGCGCGGAAGAAGTGGGTCTGGCCGCCGATATCGTTGATGCCGAACGCGATGTCCGGCTGATAGCGGAAGAACTTCGGCACCGCCACCTTGAGGTTGGCCATCAGGTGGCGCACCACGATCGATTCCGCGCCCGGAAACACCGGCCGCACGTTGCCCGTGTAGTTGACCAGCCCGCCCGTCGCTTCCACGTACGGCAGGATGCCGATGCCCGCCCACGCGACGTCCGCCTTGCTGGCCGTGCGGCCGAAGCGCGGGTCGATATAGTCGTTGTACTGGCCTTCGAACGTGCCCTGCGGCAGCGTGAAGCCGTACGGAATCACCAGGCCGCCGCTCGGCCCCAGCGCCGACAGCGCCGGCTCCGCCGCCGTCGCGGCGCTGGCCGCGAACGCCTGGATCGCACCCAGCGCGAATACCCCGAGGCCGCTGCCGGCCAGCTTCTTTCGATTTTTGTAGGTCATTGTTGTCGCTATCGTTGACGTGTGATCGCCGCTGCGCCGTCCTCCGCCCGCCGCCATCGCGCCCCGCCCCGCGCGGCGGCAAACCGCACGCGGCCGCCCTGCATCCGGTGAACGGTTGCAGGGAAATACGGCTCGATACCTGGTGAACCCCGCCCGAAACCCCGGCGTGGACGACATTCGCGCTGCACCGCACCGGCCCCACCCGCGCCAGGCGTCGCTGCAGTCCTGCTGTCAGACCGTCGCTGCGGCGTCCATCCCCCGGCCACACACGCGACGCTGCAACGCAGCAAGAAGCGTTCCAAAATCCAAAGATTGCTTACAAATCGCTCAGGCTGAAATTTTCCGTTTCCGGAAGAGGAACGGCCGACGAAGGATTGCGAAGACGGGGACGCACGCGACGGCACGCGGGTGGCTGGGATGTTCCGGTTACGTGACGTTCGGGGCGGGCGTTACGGGCGGGCGGGTGACATCGGGGGCACGGCGCCGCCATGGGCGTGCGTCATAATGCTTGCCCACTCTTACTCATCAGACGGAAGGCCAGGCCATGTCGACGCAAGCAGTGCTGTACACGGAAATCGAGGGCAGCATCCGGGACAGCGGAAAGGTGAGCTTCGAGATCGGCGGGATCCCGATCACGTTCGATCTGGCGAACCGGCACGAGCGCTATTACGCCGCGTCGTTGCTGATGACCATCCGTTACCCGCAGGGCGACGTCGATCGCGCGTTGTTCCGGCGCTTCGTGCGGGCCGGCGATCAGGTGCTCGACGCCGGCGCGAACATCGGCGTGACCGCGCTCGAACTGCTCGAAACCGGCGCGCGGCGCGTGATCGCCGCCGAGCCGATCCCCGAACTGTTCGCGCGGCTCGCCACCCTGCCCGCCGATCGCGTGGCGGCCGTGCCGCAGGCCGTGTCGTCCGCGTCCGGCACGGCCGCCATGACCGTCTCGCTCGCGCACAATCAGGGCTCGAGCCTGAAGGACGAGGTGCTGGCGCTGTTCCCGTTCATCTTCGGCGAGACGCATCACCGGATCGACGTGCCGACCACCACCATCGACGCCCTGCGCGCCGAACACGGCGCGTTCGACGTCTGGAAGCTCGACATCGAGGGCGCGGAGGTCGATGCGCTGATCGGGGCGGCCGATACGCTCGCGCAGTGCCCGCCGCGCGTCGTCATCGCCGAGTTGTATGGCGAGTTGCGGCACGCATTCGCCGAGCGGTTGAAGGCGACGCATCCGTTTGGGTATCGCGCGTTCTTGCGCAAGTCGGATTACGAGCTGACGCTCGTGGACGTCAATGCGGAGCCGGGCGAGGATCACCATCACACCAGCCCGATGTTTGCGTTTTGCCGGGAAGCGGCGGGTTGAGGGGGGTGGGGGTGGAGGGCTGGGCCGGGGGATTACGCTGCCGGACAAAACCGGTTGCCGGACTACTGCCAGCCCTCTTTCCAGGACCATGCCCTGTGGCCGTTTCACGCTCTGCCAAACGGCCAGCCTCGCCGGCCGCCACCGCCCCCTGCTGGTAAATTCCACGACCAAAGCCACTTCAGCCTGTCAAATGAGCACGCAACCCGCCGACGTCACCGCGAACCATACGCCCATGATGCAGGGGCATACTCCACTTGCCTGACAAAGCTCCGCACACAAACCTACGCTAAAATCTACGCTTACTTTTTTGACGATCGGTCGCTAATGACCCGTTGCCGCCACTCGTCCTTTGGGCTAAATCGTCCGCTTCCGACTGCCCAGCTGCCTTTCGTGCATGGGAGACAATGCCGCGCGTTGAACTGTCAATGATCACGCTGTGCATCGGCTCATCGTCGAGGTGCGTCGACGAATGGCTCGCGCAAGGTGAGAGTAGTGCCTTGTATTTATTGTCGCCGAGCGGCGACTGGCCATGAGCAACCGACCAGTCGATGCGTCGAGAAGCCGCTAGAGCGTATTACGCGCTTTCAAAATACTTGGCCGCTCAGACCAGCATCAACGAAACGAAGACAACGAAGTGCAAACCCACCAAAGTTTCCGGCAGACGCTCGTAGTCACGAGCGAGCCGATGAAAGCGTTTTAGCCAGCCAAAACTGCGCGCGGCTACTCAACGTCTTGGCAGGAGCACAAAGCCTTTCCTTGCCTCGGGCAGTTTGATCACCTCCAACTCGATGCCTTCGTCGCTCGCCGCAATTGCAGCCTCGTTGCCTGTGTAGCCCTGATCGGTGAAAGCGAGCTCACCGTCTTTCCTGTCGCTTGCTGAACCTGCTACGCCAACTCCTGAACCTGAGCGCGCTCCCGCTCGTCTGCCGGCGTGACATGAACCGCCAACAGACGCCCCACATATCGACAGCGATATGCACTTTTCTGTCGCACTTGCGTTTGTAGCCGTCGAATCCCGCGCGTGGACCGCTCCCGCATGTAGACTGCAACGTTCGACCGTCCGGGATGACCGCGCTGGGCTGGCCTTAACTGGGTTCACGCGACACGGAGATCGAACGCAGATC
Organism: Burkholderia sp. Ac-20379; assembly: GCF_017104645.1. Lineage (GTDB taxonomy): Bacteria > Pseudomonadota > Gammaproteobacteria > Burkholderiales > Burkholderiaceae > Burkholderia. Next base: position 8,285 of record NZ_JAAGPF010000236.1, on the reverse strand, counting down.
AACTGTCATCGCTTCAAAAAAGCGGGCGCGAAGCCATCGCTGTGTTTGCCGATACACAGCTTCCCACAGAGAGAAATTGGCCAGCGGCAAGCCACGACGCACCTGCTCGGGCCAACTAGCGCAGCTCCTATTGCCGGTTCGGAGCGTTCTCCTCCATTAAGGTCAGATAGGGCGCGACGAAGTCCCATTCTTCACCCGTTAAGTCGCTCCGGTACAACTTTCGTTTCCCCATCCGCCTTAGACGGATACGATTGGGAAAAGTGCATAACACCCTATAAGGCATTGCGTTATACGCATCTTTTGCCTAAATTTTAAGCACATCTCCCAGAGCCCCGGATGCAAGAGCTTCATGGTTGCAACGGCTGCTTGGAGCGGTGCCCGGCTAGTTCTGGCTCATCGTCGTAAGTCATTGATTCTTATAGGAGCACAAGATGGATGTATAACCCTATGCCTATAAGGGTGACCGTTTCGAATCGGGAAGCAGTGATTGATTTGTTGCCCCGCAGGAACCGAGTACACTTGCGTAGTATCGGTGCATCACAAGGAAACTAACATCAAATGACGTCCGAATCGCTTTCTCGTCGAAAATTCATTAAATGGGCCGTTTCAAGCTTTGTGTTAACAAAGGCAGCAGCTTCCAGGAAAATTCTGGAAGCCCACGCGCAAACAACGGAATCGAATGTCGAAGCATGGACTAACTTGTCGATAGAACAGCGAGCTAGAACACTTTTCAGCAGACAACTCCCGGCAAGCATGCGACTTGTGGCAGCAGCTGGGGGCGTCGGGGTTGTAGCTGCCATTTTCGAAACTGAAACCGGGAGTTCGGGCGTTGCGGAAATAATGCGATGGCTGTGCATCGCTTCCGAACGCTCTCAAGGAACTCACGCAATTCAGGTTACGGCTGATGCTATGGCAACCTCGACATCTTTTCATCCAGTGGACGTCTCACTTTCCGTCCTTGATGACGGATCAATTGACGTGTCCGAACAGCATCTGCGTTCGCATACCCAACACGTCTGGAAGGAACTGGATGGGAAGTGGTGTCTAGCGAAACAATCGTTCGCCGGAAACGTTGCTCATCGGTTTGTCACGCGCAATTACGACATAGCAACAGAAAAATTTGTCACCACTACAAGCTTGATCGAGAGCAACGAGGTTCTCGCAATGGAATGTGTCAGTGTCGATGCCCTTATCACTCTGGGAACGTACTGTAATGGCCAAGCCATCGTCTAAAATAAAGTGATTCGAATCTCAACCGAGGCGGAAGAAATTGATGACAATAGAAACAGCACTGCTACAGTTACTAGAGCAGTTTAAAAATGATCAATGTACGGATCAAGTGAAGGATCACCTCAGAGCACAGATTAAATCAGCCAGCTCCGATCTAACCCAGAACCCCCGGGATGAAACGAATGGAAATCGGATGTTCCTCAATGCCATGGTGGCGTTAGCATTAGGAACGGCGGAACAACTATATGGAGCTGGCGACGACACAAGCTTTGATCCATTCCCTCGTTTTTGGTCTCATCCCAATTCGCAAATAATGCCCTTAATTGGTGATGATGGTGCTGTTGTTATAGCGATCGGAACCTTTGCCGTTAGTTGGGAGGAAGTTTTCTATGATATCTGTCATGAATCTCTACATTTACTGAATCCTGTTACCAATGTGCGCAGCAGCAATGTAAAAGTCAGTGCCCTTGAGGAAGGAGTCGCCGTAAAATTTGCGGAGCAGATTTATGAAAAATACATCAGCTCATATTGCGATAAAATTCCTACCACATCCCCAATTAAGGCCTTCCACACTCAATATTTTCAAGCATATTCTGCAGCGAAAATGATCCCCGACACTACCCTAAAGGAGGTTAGAAATGTATTTGTCAGATTTTCAAAAATAGATGATCCAGATAAATTCAAACATTTGACTCGTGATTATTTGAGCGATATGGAAGCGGAGATCCTACTTGCACCATTCAAATATCTCAGATAATCACGCACGTCCAGAATTTAATGTTTTCGGCACCTATGTTCAAGCCTATACGCAAGTGCTGTGATTTCGAAAAATTTGTCCAGAGTCCAAATGGGTGAATGACCGAAACGGATCGACTTCGAGCTGTCCATCTTAGTAGGGCAAGTGTCTCCTCGTGGCGAGCAACCGCCGGTCGTGCGGCAACTGGCCGAGCGACGATCCTCGATCGATCCCGTTCGCTCGAAATCACCCACACAATCACACATACCAAGTCAAAACAAGAAGTTCTTAACCGAAGCCATTAACCGCGCGCGCTCGCTGGCATTATGCAGAACCATCCCATGAGTCCACAGGCCGTCGACATTGTTTGCACATGCATCCGCCAACTGCTCACCGATCTCCTCTAAGCTCTGCCCTAGATCGACACGCAGGTCTTCGGGCTCAATAAGAGTTCCAAGAACGTAAACACGATCAGCAATATCAACAGGAAATTGACTTTTAAAGTACTGCAGCCGATTTTGAAAATTTCCATCAAAGTCAATCAATAAAACCAAATGCCTGTGAGGAAGATTTCGCAAATGGGCAATGTGAGTTTCGGTAAACTCGTTGAGAACTTTCGGCCACCCCCCGGACGGCGGCCGAATATCAATACACTCGTCGTTGACAGAGTACTGCAGTACAAATCCGTTCGCCAGCTCACGATTAGCGTCGTCCTCGGGCACCACCCAAACGTGTGGCTTATATTTATTTACAGCCACGAATCGAAATCTCCCTCAATCAGGCTTTCGATTAACTCTCCTGAATGCTCGATATCCATAAGAACGCGAATTCTCGTGGGCTCAAGATGCCCCTTTCGACCTACAACCCACGTTGAGTCGCTTGAAAATCGACGTATAGCCTCTGGATTATGAGAGGACATCACAATTTGCCCTTGCTCTTTGAATGCCCTCCTCAGCTGAACAACGAATCGACTTACTTCATTCAGCGACAGATGGTTGTCTGGCTCATCCCAAAATGTGAAAAGCGGACCATAAAATTTATTTGCAGCCAAAACAACTGCACACAAAAAGAAGCACTTCTCGCCATCCGAGAGAACATCAGAGAATAATTCAAAATGGTTTTTTTCACTTTCAAAACCGACCTTCAGAACTTTAGTACCCGTCCCCGTTCTCTCAAAGCGAAAATCCGAAATATCTGGCATCACCCGCAACAGATAGCGACTAACTATCGAATACGCCGCAGGATAGCTATCCAGCAACCCGGATAACCAATCCGCCCAATTTGACGCATCCTCATCAATTCCCATAGTACCAGCCTTGGCTTCACCAGACATCAGCTTTGGAATTGGTACAAGTAAAACCATTCGACCCAGCCAATCTCTGAATTTCGTCAAAATATCCGAAGCGACTGGATCTTGAATTACCGTCAAAGCAATCAAATGCCAATCCAAGGAGAATTTACCATCCTCCCACCCCTCTATATTTCGATGAACCATAATACGCGCATGGTCACGCGTAAATACAGCATCGCCATCAACATAAAGAGACTCCTCAACAACACGTAGCTCACTAAATTTCTCAGGAAACTCAAGAACCAACGTGTAGTCGAATACTTGGCCACCCAATTCGACTACCATCTCGAATCGCATCGGAATATGTCGACGCGCCCAACCAAAATCTTCGGGCGTGACCAACAAACCCACACGATTTATTCCACGCCCAATGGATTGAAACACCTTAAAAGCGGAGCGCAGCGTTGATTTACCACTTCCGTTTTTACCAATCAAGAGCGCCGATGGGTTCCCGCGCAGCATGAACTCAAAATTTTCCAAGCAACGGAAATTGTTTACGTAGAATCGTTGCAGCATAATATTTTAAATCTACCGATAACAAAAAATTAAGCAAAGTATCGCCAAGAGGAAGCAACTTAGACACCATCACTTCGCCGCATCGCAATGCCACATGACCACCGAACTGTACCCGAGCATGGAGCTGGAAATTCCGAAGCGTACCGCAAGCGGACATTTCGATTCGAGCCCGCCGCACTTTGACCTTACGTATATGCACTATGTGCGGCACAGACTTGCACGTGCCTTGCCCAGCCGCGCCCACGCTTTTCGCGACCTTACTGATAGCAATTGTAGACGCTGCCGACGCCCGGCAACATATCGTGGTCGCGGTTCCGAACGTTTGACCCTCGATCTTCCCGCCAAAGCAACTTTTCTGTAGGTAGTCAAACTGCGCGCCTCGCTGGATATCCGTCAGCGCCTCAGGTGCGGTCGCCTTCAGCCACTCGAACACATGGCGGCTCGTGAGCGCCCATTTGAACTGATGGACGAACTCCTCCAGGTGATGCTGCACGACGCGATAGAAATTCACCAGTTCGCCGTTGACGTCGTTGATCACTTCGACCTTGGCTGGAGGCCGCATGAAGAACAGCGCAGCGCCGCCCGCGAAAACTTCGACGTACGTTTTGTGGGCTGGAAAGCGCGGCAGGAGGGGCGTCGCAAGCCGGCGCTTGCTGCCGATCCGCGGAATAATTGGTTTTGCCATTGTGAAAGCCGCTCGATAACTTCGTGTAGAATTCGGCGCGCCTACGTAGGTAAGCAGGGCCTTGGCTGATTCACTGGCACGCACAGTGGAAAGGCGGCCGGGGAAATGCTCTAACATTCTCCCGGCCGCCCTGTTTCGTTCGAACCCGTCAGGCTCCGATCATTTCGTTACTGCCTAACCTCAGTAGTAGCCTCCTCCATCAGCGCGTCATAGCTCCGCTCGCATTGCTTCCCGGCGGCACCTCGCTCGTCAGCGATTCTCGCCAGCGCTCCCGCGCGCTCGTCAGTCCGGCCGAACATGTTGGCAAGCAGATCGAGGGCGTCGCCGGTTGACGGGCTTCCGGCGGAAGCGCTGGCACGCTGAGCCTCGACGACAAGCGCGGCAACCTACTTGCGCAGGCGGTCGGCAGCGCCATCGGCAACAGCAGCATCAGCACGAGCGCGATCACGTTCCTTCGCAGCATCGGTTGCAATCCTCCCTTGTGTCGCCAAACGGCGATCGAATTCGTCTCGCTCCTTCGTGAGATTGGCAATCTGCCGAGCCTGGTCTTCGACCTTCGCGGATTGATCCGCATCGCGATGCCCCTTCGAATAGCCGCAGGCCGAGCCAACCACCACGCCGACAACGACCAGCAGCCAGATCCGTGGATCTATCCAGGTCATGTAGTCATCTCTCCGCCGGCGGATCGATACGCTGCCAGCAACTGCTCGATACCGTTCTCGTGCTGCCCATACCCAGCCCCAGGCAATCTAGCCCACACGTTCGATACCTTCGCCACCGCCTCACGAAACCGACCTGCGTCGATCAATGGCAGCGCTCTGTGCTCGCGAAGCTGCTGCAACGCATACCGATCCTGCGAGACCGGACCGAAGTCCGGCAGCTTCATCTGCGCCTGGTCGATCCGCCACCACCGCGACAGAATCTGATACCGCCCGGCCGCCGTTGACGGAACCCGGATCTGCCGGTTGAGAACGTTCGGGTGCTTCCCGTAATCCGAGAACAGCAGTGGCCGTGATGCCGCCGCCCCGACAAGCGCGTTATAACCATCATCCGATCTGGCCAGCAGCGCCGATCCGATCTCGCTCACCGCGATGGCATCGAGAAACGCCACCCGGTTCATCCCGCCCGCAGCGGCAACATGGATTCGAGCCGTCGTCATTTCTCCCCAAAGATGCGTTTCGCGTGGCGGCGCAGCAGCACCTCCAGATACTGCGAGCCGGCAATGCCGAGCCCGCTGCCGATACCGAGCAGCGCGATCGGCGGCAGATCCGGGATCTTCACCAGCGCCAGCCCGGCCAACATCGACGTGGCCGAGCCAAGCACGGCCCGCCCCGCAACCAGCCGAAGCGTCAACGGCTCGCTGCCGACCAACACCTTCGCCACTCCAATCAATCCACCCATGATGACCAGCTCCAGAATCGTCTTTTCGTGGTCCTGCATCGATTCACCTTGACCCGATAAAAAGAAAGGCCGCTCCGGTTGCCCCTGAGCGGCCTGAAATACGGTGCGCGGTACGCTACTTCGGCCACGGCACCACCAGATCGATCTTCTTGCCCTTCTTCTTCCCCTGCCCGACCTTCGCCTTCCCCTTGTTCCCTCCATTCAACGTGACGACCGTGAGCCAGCCTCGAGACGCATAGGTGTGCTCCACCGATTCGATCAAAAACTCGCCGTCCACACCGGCCTTGAAGCCCTTCAGGGCAATCGTCTTTTCCGTCGACAGATCCGCCCGGCCGCGCATCGTAAGCCGGCTCGAGGACGTGGCCCGATTGAGTGCGGCTAGATGCGATTTCGCCGCCGATTTGGCCGCTGTATTGCTCGCGAACGCATGACGTTCGGTATGAACTGGCGCATACGGATTCGGGATCACGAGATCGATCTTCTTTCCCGACTTGTGGTCATGCACCTTCGCGCGAACGGCTGCGAAGCTCACTCGATCCGGGAAGTTAATGTCGTAGTCCATCAGTGCATCAAGCGTCCGCGTCGCGACCAGAAGTGCCTTGCCGCTTGCGCTTTTGCCGCCACCGCGCTGCAATTTCTCACGTCCCCAATTGCGCAGACGCCTGCGATCTCGCAAGCTCGGCAGCCTTCGTGCACGCAGGCCCATGATCAAATGTTGCCCACTCTCGGCATGATCGACACTTAGTCGACTTTGCACCGAAGACACCCGTTTTCTTTCCCGCGACCCTCACGCCCAAACCCGGAGGCGCATCCCGGTTTGAATCCCATAGAATGTAGGGCTTGTTTTCGACGTTCGCCTGAAGGCCTGTCCACCTCTTCGGTGGACTCCCTGGCGAGTCTGGGGCGCTTGATCCACGTCGGATTGAGGTCTGCTTTGACTAAGTTTGCTCGCTCTTGACTATTGGATGCCCCGGAAAAATGGACGGCACCCATGCCTCCGGATGCACTTCTTGGAGAGGCTCTGTCGTCTGGCCAATGACCAATGGGACTGCGACCGACGTATAGTGAGCCGCAGAGCGCTGCAGAACCGATGTTCCCCCTTGATACCGGGGAATATCAATGAAAACCGCAGCAAATGTCCGAACACGATTTTTCGCAAGTAATTGAATGAGCACAGAATTGCAGCCTAATGCACCATCCGAAGCGACCCTCGCCGGCCACACGCCCATGATGCAGCAATACCTCCGCATCAAAAGCGAACACCCGGATACGCTCGTCTTCTACCGGATGGGCGATTTCTACGAGCTGTTCTACGACGACGCCGAAAAAGCCGCGCGCCTGCTCGACCTGACGCTGACGCAGCGCGGCGCCTCAGCCGGCAATCCGATCCGGATGGCCGGCGTGCCGCATCACGCGCTCGAGCAATATCTCGCGAAGCTCGTGAAATTCGGCGAATCGGTGGCGATCTGCGAACAGATCGGCGATCCGGCCACGTCGAAAGGCCCCGTGGAACGCAAGGTGGTGCGCGTCGTCACACCCGGCACGCTGACCGACGCGGCGCTGCTGTCCGACAAGGCCGACGTGTTCCTGCTCGCGCTGAGCCTCGGCCACAACAAGCGCGGCGTGCTCACCAACGTCGGCCTGGCGTGGCTCAACCTGGCCAGCGGCGCGCTGCGCCTCGCGGAAATCGCGCCCGGCGAACTCGGCGCCGCGCTCGAACGCATCCGCCCGGCCGAGATCCTCGCGGCCGACGCCGCCATCGAGGCCGTGCCGCCCGGCGCCGGCGCGGTCACGCGCGTGCCGGCCTGGCACTTCGACATCGCCTCGGGCACGCAGCGCCTCTGCAGCCAGCTCGACGTCGCGAGCCTCGAAGGCTTCGGCGCCCATTCGATGACGAGCGCCTGCGGCTCGGCCGGCGCGCTGCTGCTCTACGCGGCCTCCACGCAAGGCCAGCAATTGCGCCACGTGCGCAGCCTCAAGGTCGAGACGGAATCCGAATATATCGGGCTCGATCCGGCCACGCGCCGCAATCTCGAACTGACCGAAACGCTGCGCGGCACCGAATCGCCCACGCTCTACTCGCTGCTCGACACCTGCTGCACGACGATGGGCAGCCGCCTGCTGCGCCACTGGCTGCACCACCCGCCGCGCGCCTCGGTGGCCGCGCAGGGCCGCCAGCAGGCGATCGGCGTGCTGCTCGAAGCCGTGGGCGACGCGAACCTCGAAACGCTGCGCAGCGCGCTGCGCCGGATCGCCGACGTCGAACGCATCACGGGCCGCCTCGCGCTGCTGTCGGCGCGCCCGCGCGACCTGTCGAGCCTGCGCGACACGTTCGCGTCGCTGCCCGAACTGCGCGCGCGGATCGC
>NZ_JAAGPF010000235.1 GCF_017104645.1 Burkholderia sp. Ac-20379 | reverse complement strand
AAAATCACCGTCCCCCCACACCTCTTCCCTCACCGACGCTCTCCCGACCCCAGCCGGACCACGATGCCGCGCAGCCGGTTGTCGGGCGCGATCGACAGCATCAGCGTGACGAGCGCGCCCAAGCCGGCCGCGATCACCACGCCGGTCAGCAGCAACCTCGGGGACGCTTCGCGCGACGCGCCGTGCAAGCCACCGCCGCCCTGCACGAGCGTGCGGCGCGCCAGACCGAGCACCAGCGCGATCGACAGCAGCGCGCCGGCAAACGACGCCGCATCGACGAGCCACCACGCGCCGCCCGCGATCATCGCCGCGAGCGCGAAGCCGGCCGCGCCGCCCGACACGCCGAGCACATACGGCTCGGCCAGCGGATTGCGCAGCAGCACCTGCAGCAGCGCCCCGGCCAGCGCCAGCAGCGCGCCGCAGCCGAAGCCGGCCAGCGCGCGCGGAAGCCGCAGGCTGCGCACGAGCTGGCCCGTCAGCGGATGGCCGCCCGCCGGCGCGACCACTGCCGCGAGCGCGCGCCACGGCGACACCGGCACGCTGCCGGGCGCGAGCGACGCCACGAACACGAGCGCCGCCACCACGGCGAGCCCGGCCCAGATCGTCGCGGCGCGCTCGCGCGTCATGGTCGCCGCGCGCGGCGCCGGGGCGCTCATCGACGGCTCCGTGCGCGGCCCGGCACGCGGCGCATGCCGTCATTCATGCCCTGCCCCATGCTCGGCCCCATGACCCGCCCCATCGCGCGCCGCCGTCATGGCTGACGCCAGCCGATCGTGACGTAGGCGCCGCGTCGCGGCGTGTTGTACGCATAGGCAAGCTGATAATCCTTGTCGAACAGGTTGTCGAGATGCGCGCTGACGTACCACGCCTTCGTGATGTCGTAGCGCATCGTGAGATTCACGACGCCGTAGCCGCCGAGCCGCTCGCCGAAATCGTCGCGCGCGCCGCTGACGAGCCATTCGCCGCCCACGCGCCAGCCGCCGAACGGATGGCTCGCCGAGACCGCCGCGAACCGCCGCGCGCGCCGCACGAGATCCTGATCGGCGCTCTGGTCGACCGGGTTCTGCAGCGTGGCCGACACGCGCAAATCGGTGCGCCCGAGCTGCCCCTGCCACGATGCCTCCAGCCCCTGCACCTTGGCGCGCCCGACGTTCTCGGCCGTGTAGATGAAGCCGCCCGCGCCCGGCACGTATTGGATCAGGTTCGCGTAGCGCGTCTGGAACAGGTTCAGGCGCAGCAGGCCGAGCGCATCGGACGCGTATTGCAGGCCCGCTTCCACCGAATGGCTGCGCTCGGGCAGGATCGCCGGATTGCCCGACAGCGGATAGTACAGATCGTTGAAGGTGGGCGCGCGAAACGCATCCGAGTAGCTGGCCGTGACCTTCCAGTGCTCGCCCAGGTCGAGCCCGTAGCCGAGATAGTAGCTGTTGGCGCCGCCGAAATCGGAATAGTCGTCGCGCCGCACGTTGGCCTGGAACTGGCTGTTGCCGATGCGCCCGGTATAGCCGAGCCAGCCCGAATTCACGTGCCGCTGCGGCGCCGAGTAGACATCCGAATCGAACGACTGGTCGAGCCGCTCGTAGCCGGCCTGAATCGTCTGGCCGCGCGCGATCGTGAAATCGTTCTGCCAGGTGTACTGGCGATTGTCGGTGTTGAAACGATCAGTGTAGGCGCCGTTCAGCCAGTTCTGGCTGCGGTCGTTGCCGGTCGACACGCGCAGGCGGGTGGCCCACCAGTCGGCCAGCTTGCCGTCGGCGAAGGCCGAGATCTGCTGCACGCGGCTGTAGAGCGTATTGAGATCGGCGGGCGCGCCGTAAGCGTTGTCGAAGCTGTTGGTGTCGTTCGCCTGGAACCAGCTCACGCCGGCCGTCCAGCCGTTCGCGAAGCGATGCCGCAGCGTGGCCGACACGCTCTCGTTCAGGTTGCCGTTCGCGTTCGGATTCGCGCCGGGCTGCAGCGCCGGATCGATCGCCGAGAAGCCGTCGGTCTTCTCGCGCGACAGCGACAGCGAGAACGTGGTGCGCCCGTCCGCGTCGAGCCGGCCCGACACGCCGGCGTGTTGCGATTGCGTGTGATAGCTGCCGTAACCGGCCGAGAAATCGAAGCGCGGCGGATGATTGCCGCCGTCGCGGGTGAACACCTGCACCACGCCGCCGATCGCGCCCGAGCCGTACAGCGACGACACGTTGCCGTTGACGATCTCGACATGATCGATCTGGTCGAGCGGCAGATCGACGATCTGCGCCGCGCCGAGGCTGCCCGAATCGACGCGCACGCCGTCGATCAGCACCAGCGATTGCGTCGATTGCGCGCCGCGCAGGAACAGCGTGGCCGTCGCGCCGGGGCCGCCGTTGCGCACGATCTGCGCGCCCGGCGCGAGCGCGAGCAGGCCCGGCAGATCGGTGGCGCTGCTGCGGGCGATGTCGTCGCGCGTGAACAGCGTGGTTTGCGGCAGGGCGTCGGCGAGCTTCTGCGGGCCGCGGCGCGCGGTCACGACCACGGGGTCGAGCGCGGTGGTGGCGGCAGGAGCCGACGTTGCTGCCGCCGTCGCAGTTGTGGACGCGGGTGCGGTTGAATTCGCGGCGGCGCTTGCCGCCGCACCCGCTGGCGCGACGGGGGCGGAAGCCGCCTGCGGCGCATCGCTCTGCGCGTTCGCAAGACAAGGCAGCCCGCACGTCGCGATCAACGCGGCGCGGGCAATCGGGGTTCGCATCGGGCACGTCCTGTAGACCAGCGCGGCGCCTGCCTCCCCGCAGGTCCCGCCTCCGGAAGCCGCGCGCGGCGCGCTTCCCCGTTTCGGCCGGTATCCGGGCTGGCGACCGGCGCGCCCCGCCTTCCCGCGCGCGAGACTGCGCAGTGGCCACGGCCGCCATGCGGCCGATCGAGGGACGGCTTGCGCCGGCATGCCTGCTTGCCGCCGACGCGGTCGCTTACCGTTGCGGGGGCAGCGCAGGTTGGCGCACCGTTCGCGGCGTCGCACCCTGCTTCCCGTTTAACCGCGCGCCACGCCAAGGCATGGCGCGCGAGCACCGAAGCGGCGCCAGTGTAGGAGCGGCAAAACAGCGAGTCAAGAAAACCGCCGGCGCGGCCATCGCGTCGCAAGACGCATGAAATACCGTGTTTTGCAGCGCATTTCACGCCAGGAAGGGGGGTGTTACGTCTGGATACGTTACAAAAGCTGGTACGGCGGGCTTTCCGCGCTAAAATGCCGGGTCTTTAGAGGACGCAGCAAATGCTTAACGAACTCGAAACCCTTTCTCAGAATATTGGCCGCCTGATCGCGCTGAACCAACGCCATCACACGGAGCGGCTCGCGCTCGAGGAACAGGTCGCGCAATTGCGCGCCGAATCCGAAGCCGTGCGCGTCGAGCTCGAGCAATTGCGCGATGAACGCAATGGCCTCGTCTCCGAGCGCGACACGCTCTCCGCGAAGATCGACGATGCGCAGATCAAGCTCAACGCGATCCTCGAAAAGCTGCCGCGCGGCAGGCAGGCCGCCGACGGCGAGAGCCAGCTCGACCTGCTCGGTGCCGCGGAACCGGCCGGCGGCAAGGATAACGGCGCGGCCAGCCACGGAGAACATGCATGACCACGAAGCAGATCGAAGTTTCGATTCTCGGCCAGTCGTATCGCCTCGCCTGCTCGCCCGAAACGGAAGCGGCGCTGCTCGAGGCGGTGGCGCGCGTCGATGCCGAGATGTCGAAGATCCGCACCAACAGCTCGGTGCGCGGCACCGATCGCATCGCGGTGATGGCGGCGCTGTCGCTCGCTTCGGAGTTGCTCCGCCTGCAACAGAGCGTTCGTCACGGCGAAGCATTTCCCGCGGAAGAAATCCGGCGTACAATGCGCCACATGAATGAACAGCTCGGTGCGGTACTGGCCCAGCACGAGGCGCGCTGAGCGGCTCGTCGGAACGGCCCGAGGGCTCACCGAAGTAAGCGGTTCATGAGGATCCGGTTCACAAGATCGAATCCGCAAGGTTCTCTCAGCTTCCCTGCCTGGTTCGCCAAGGTCATATATTCCTTGAACCAATAGCCTTTGTGCACGGTTGCGGAAATTTGTAGCACGGGCGAGCGCGTCACTCTGTCTGATGTACCCGAAGTGCTGCTAACTGCGACCAATTCTGAACCCCTGGTTCAGGATGCCGGCCTAGCGGCCAAGGCGGGGACCTATTCAACGGCATCGGGCCAAGCGCCCGGTGCCGTTTTTCATTGGCGGCCGCGTTTTCTCGCGTCGACGCCGCCGTCGTGCCCTTCCTGCCTTCTCTTTCAGCGGACGCATCCATGCAATTCTGGCTGATGAAATCCGAACCGGACGAAGCGAGCATCGACGATCTCGCCCATGCGCCGCAGCGCACGCTGCCGTGGACCGGCGTGCGCAACTATCAGGCGCGCAACTTCATGCGCGACACGATGAAGATCGGCGACGGCGTGCTGTTCTATCACTCGAGCTGCCCCGAGCCGGGCATCGCCGGGCTGGCCGAAGTGTCGTCCACGCCCTACCCCGATCCCACCCAGTTCGATGCGGCCAGCCCGTATCACGATCCGAAGTCGACGCAGGAGAACCCGCGCTGGACGCTCGTCGACGTGCGCTTCGTCAGGAAGAGCCCGCTGATCGCGCTGGCCGCGCTGCGCGAACACGACGAGCTGGCCGACATGCGCGTGCTCGCGAAAGGCAACCGCCTGTCGATCACGCCGGTCACGCGCGCGGAATGGCGCTTCATCACCGAGAAATTGATGAAGTAACGCCGCCGCCACTGCGCTGCGTCAGACATCGTCAAATCGCCGGCACGGCATCGGAACTCCACCGGTCTTTCATCTGCCTAACGCTCGCGCGATCGCGGGCCACGGCTGCCCGCGGTCGCCTCGACAAGACGCGCGGCCCCGGCGAACCTGCCTCGCGCCGCGCACCAACAGGAGCTCATACGATGAAAAAATCCGCTGCCGCACTCGCACTCGCGCTGTCCGCCCTGATCCCCGCCGCGCAGGCCCAGGTCGCGCCGGAGCCGGCCGGCGTGCTGTCGCTGTCGGCGCAAGCCAGCACCGACGTGCCGCAGGATGTGGTCGACATCACGCTGTTCTACGAACAGGAAGCGAAGGATCCGGGCAGCCTGACGGCCGAACTGAACCGCCGCGCCGATGCGGCGCTGTCGCGTGCACGCGGCGTGTCGGGCGTCACGGCGCGCACCGGCGGCTTCTCGGTCTACCCGAGCACCGATCGCGACGGCAAGATCTCCGCCTGGCGCGGCCGCACGGAAGTCGTGCTGGAATCGCGCGATTTCACGGCCGCCTCGAAGCTGGCAGGCGATCTGTCGAGCTCGCTGCAGGTCGGCAACGTCGCGTTCTCGCTGTCGCCGGAAGCGCAGCGCACGGCCGAGCAGAAGCTCACGACGCAGGCGATCCAATCGTTCCGCGACCGCGCCGCCGAAGCGGCCAAGGCGTTCGGCTACAGCGGCTTCGCGATTCGCGAGGTCAACGTGGGCGGCGGGCGCAGCGTGCAGCCGTATCCGCGCATGATGGCGATGGATTCGGCGCCGATGATGTCGGCCAAGGCCGCCGCGCCGATCGCCGTGGAAGGCGGCAAGGCCACCGTGACCGTCAACGTGAACGGCTCGGTGCAGATGAAGTAACGAAGCCAAGCGGGCGGCGCGCATCGGCGCGGCCCGCAAAATAAATGGCCCGACCGGCACACGCCGGTCGGGCCATTTTCATATCGGGCGTCGGATCCGGGCAGATCCCGCACCGCGCTCAGGCCGCCGCGCTGCGACGCCCCTTGCGATACGACCACACGAGCAGCAGCACGCCGGCCACCACCATCGGCAGCGACAGCCATTGCCCCATCGACAGCCCGAACGCCAGCAGGCCCAGGAAATCGTCGGGCTCGCGCGCGAATTCCACCGTGAAGCGTGCCAGGCCATACCCGATCAGGAACAGCGACGACACCGCGCCCACCGGACGCTGCTTGCGCGCGAACAGGAACAGCACGAGGAACAGCGTGATGCCTTCCAGCGCGATCTCGTACAACTGCGACGGGTGGCGCGGCAGCATCTGATACTGCAGGAACACTTCGTTCAGGTTCCACTTGGCGGCCAGCGCCGGATGCTGCGACAGCCAGATCGCGTCGTCGCGCGAGGCGCCCGGGAACAGCATCGCCCACGGTGCGTTCGGGCTCGTCACGCGGCCCCACAGCTCGCCGTTGATGAAGTTGCCGAAGCGGCCGGCGGCCAGCCCGAGCGGCACCATCGGCGCGATGAAGTCCGTCACCTGCAGCCAGGTGCGCTTGCGCTGCCACGCGAACAGCACCATCGCGAACAACACGCCGAGGAAGCCGCCGTGGAACGACATCCCGCCTTCCCACACGCGGAAGATGTCGAGCGGATGCGCGAAGTAGTAATCGGCCTTGTAGAACAGCACGTAGCCGAGACGCCCGCCCAGCACGACGCCGAGCACGCCGTAGAACATCATGTCGTCGATGTCCTTGGCGGTCCAGCCTTGCGCGGCAACGTGCGGCAGCTTCAACCGCACGCGGCCGACGACGATCGCGGCGATGAAACCGAGCAGATACATGAGCCCGTACCAGCGCACGGCCAGCGGTCCGAGATGAATCGCGACGGGGTCGAAATTGGGGTGAATGATCATGAGTCGGTGTGGAGGGTTGCTGAATCGGTGCGGCCTACGTGAGCCGCGCCTGCCATTTGACGTTCGTGCCGCGCGCGCGTTCGCCGCGCATCTCAATCGGTGGCCGCCAGACGCCGCACGATGTCGACGAAACCCGCGAGCACCGGGCTGACTTCCTGCGTGCGCCAGACCAGGCCGGTTTCGACGATCGGCGCGCCGCCCGCGAGCGGACGGTAGGCCACGCCCGTGCGGCGCAGGTTACGCAGCGATTGCGGCACCAGTGCGACGCCCATGCCGGCCGACACCAGGCTGACGATCGTCTGCATCTGGATCGCCTCCTGCCCGATGCGCGGCGTGAGGCCGAGCGCGCCGTAGCAGCCCGTAATGATGTCATAAAAGCCGGGCGCCAAACGACGCGGGAAGATCACGAGCGGCAGATCGGTCAATGCATCGAGCCGAACCGGCTCCGCCTCGGCCCCCGGCGCGGCCTGCTCGGGCATCGCCAGCACCAGCGGCTCGCGCGCCACCGTCAGATAGGACAGCCCCGCCGCATGACGCGGCGGCAGCGGCGCGATCACGAGGCCGGCGTCGATCCGGCCGGCCGCCAGCATCTCCAGTTGCACGTCGCTGGTCGCCTCGGTCAGCTTGAGCCGCACGCGCGGGTAGCGCGCGCCGAACTCGCGCAGCAGCGCGGGCAACAAGCCATAGTCGGCCGTCGAGACGAACGCCAGCGCCAGCGTGCCGGCCTCGCCGCGCGCGAGGCTGGTGGCCAGCGGCGGCAGCGCTTCGGCCGCCGCCAGCAGCCGGCGCACCTCGGGCAGCAGCGCCGCGCCCACGGCGGACAGCTCCACCGAGCGACGCGTGCGCACGAACAGCGCCACGCCGAGCGCCTCCTCCAGCGCGCGGATCGCCTGCGACAGCGGCGGCTGCGTCATCGACAGCCGCGTGGCCGCGCGGCCGAAGTGGCGCTCGTCGGCCACGGCGACGAAATAGCGCCATTGGCGCAAATCGGGGGTCGGGTCAGCCATGTCTGATATGTTTTGCGACTCAATAAGCGACGAATAATATATTGGACACGCATCTTCGGACACACCATCCTTGCCTGATCCCCGGCCGCACCGCGCAGCCGGTCACGAGAATCCCGAGATGGAGCCCCTCATGTCCCACAACCGTCGCTCGAAAAACATCACGCAAGGCGTCGCCCGCTCCCCGAATCGTTCGATGTACTACGCGCTCGGCTACGAGAAGGCCGATTTCGACAAACCGATGATCGGCATCGCCAACGGCCACTCCACCATCACGCCGTGCAACGCGGGCCTGCAGCGGCTGTCCGATGCGGCCGTCGAGGCCGTCAGGGCGGCCGGCGCGAATCCGCAGATCTTCGGCACGCCCACCATTTCCGACGGCATGTCGATGGGCACCGAGGGCATGAAGTATTCGCTCGTGTCGCGCGAGGTGATCGCCGATTGCATCGAGACCTGCGTGCAGGGGCAGTGGATGGACGGCGTGGTGGTGGTCGGCGGCTGCGACAAGAACATGCCGGGCGGCATGATCGCGCTGGCGCGTCTGAACGTGCCGGGCATCTACGTGTACGGCGGCACGATCCGCCCCGGCAACTGGAAGGGGCGCGACCTGACGATCGTGTCGGCGTTCGAGGCGGTCGGCGAGTTCACGGCCGGGCGCATGACCCAGGAGGATTTCGAGGGCGTCGAGCGCAACGCCTGCCCGTCCACCGGCTCGTGCGGCGGCATGTACACGGCCAACACGATGAGTTCGTCGTTCGAGGCGCTCGGCATGGCGCTGCCCTATTCGTCGACGATGGCCAACCCCGATCAGGAAACCGTGGATTCGGCCGCCGAATCGGCGCGCGTGCTGGTCGAGGCCGTCAAGCGGGACCTGAAGCCGCGCGACATCATCACCCGGCGCTCGATCGAGAACGCGGTGTCGGTGCTGATGGCCACGGGCGGCTCGACCAACGCGGTGCTGCACTATCTGGCGATCGCACACGCCGCCGAGATCGACTGGACCATCGACGATTTCGAGCGGATCCGCAAGCGCGTGCCGGTGATCTGCGACCTGAAGCCGTCGGGGCGCTTCGTCGCGACCGATCTGCACAAGGCGGGCGGCATTCCGCAGGTGATGCGGATCCTGCTCGACGCCGGGCTGCTGCACGGCGATTGCCTGACCATCACCGGCAAGACCATCGAGGAGACACTGCGCGACGTGCCGCCCGTGCCGCGCGCCGATCAGCAGGTGATCCACCCGATCGACCGGGCGCTCTATGCCGAAGGGCATCTGGCGATCCTCAAGGGCAATCTGGCCGAGGACGGCGCGGTCGCCAAGATCACCGGCCTCAAGAACCCGGTGATCACCGGCCCGGCGCGCGTGTTCGACGACGAGCAGAGCGCGATGCAGGCGATCCTCGACGACCGGATCCGCGCCGGCGACGTGGTGGTGCTGCGCTATCTCGGCCCGCAAGGCGGCCCCGGCATGCCGGAGATGCTCGCGCCGACCTCCGCCATCATCGGCAAGGGGCTCGGCGAATCGGTCGGGCTGATCACCGACGGGCGCTTCTCGGGCGGCACGTGGGGCATGGTGGTGGGGCACGTCGCGCCCGAGGCGTTCGCCGGCGGCACGATCGCGCTGGTGCAGGAAGGCGATTCGATCACGATCGACGCGCACCGGCTGTTGCTGCAACTGAACGTGGACGAAGCCGAAATCGCGCGCCGCCGCGCCGCCTGGCAACGCCCCGCGCCGCGTTACACGCGCGGCGTGCTGGCGAAATTCGCGGCGCTCGCGCTGCCGGCCAATCGCGGGGCGGTGACGGGGTAAACGCGGAAGGCTCGCGGGCCGAAGCGAAGTCCGACGCGCAGCGGGAAGCGCAGCAGGATGCGCAGCAGGATGCGAAGCAAGCGGCGAGGCGCACGGAAGCCACGCACCTTTGCTTCTATAATGCGCGGACAGCCAGGCCGGCCCACGAGCCGGCGGAGACCCCTATGAGAATCATGCTTTTGGGTGCGACGCTCGTTGCGCTGCTGGCATCGAGCGCCCCCGCCATCGCGCAGCAATCGGCCAGCGGCCCCGTGCTGGCGCAACGCAAGAATTGCATGGCGTGCCATGCGATCGCCAACCCGTTGATGGGCCCGTCGTTCCATGCCATCGCCGATCGTTATCTGCCACGCCCCGACGCCGTCGACTATCTCGCGCAAGCCATCATGCGCGGCAGCGTGGGCGTATGGGCGTCGGTGCCGATGCCCGCCAACACGCAGGTGACGGGCGACGAGGCCCGCACGCTGGCGCAGTGGATTCTGACGCTGAAGTAAGGCGCGAGTGAAAACAAACGCCGCGCGGCCTGTCGGGCATCGCGCGGCGTCGGTTTTCGTGTTGCTTTTGCTTTTTGCGTTGCCGTGGCGACGTGCGGCGTCAATGTTCCGACGTCGGCGCGTTGCGATGCGCCAGCGCCTCTTCCACGGCCTCGCCAACCCAGCGCTCGATTTCGGGTGCGAGCGCCGACACCACCTGCTGCGACACTTCGCCCACCAGCCAGGCCGCGTGCTGCTGCACGACTTCGCGGCTGCGCGCATCGATCAATTCACGCCCCTCGCCTGACAGATAGGCGCTCACGCGCCCTTGCAGACGCTCGGCGATCCGGCGCGAATCGATCTTGAGCGGCGGGGGCTGGGGCACGACCAGGGATTCGCTGTGGCGCAGTTCGGCCGGCAGCGGCGTTTCGACGTCGGCGAAACGCGGGGGCACCGGCGTCGCGGCATCGAACGGCGTCAGTTGCGCGAAGGCCGGCGGCGGCAGCGCATCGGTGCGATGCAGCGCCGATTCGGTGCGATCGGCGAGATCGTCGGGCGGGACTTCGGCGGGCGCTGCGGGCGCCGGGGCCGCTTCGTCATCGGGGAGATTCAGCGCGTAGGCGAGCGGGCCGCTGTCCGGGGCGTCGTGCTCGTCGTCGTGGATGACGGTCGAGACGTCGGCGTCGGCCTCTGCGGCGACCGGCGCCGGCTCGTGGACAGGCAACGGTTCGGGCTCGGCCGCGAACTC
The DNA here is from genome assembly GCF_017104645.1 of Burkholderia sp. Ac-20379. Taxonomy (GTDB): domain Bacteria; phylum Pseudomonadota; class Gammaproteobacteria; order Burkholderiales; family Burkholderiaceae; genus Burkholderia. The sequence goes on along the minus strand of NZ_JAAGPF010000235.1, from coordinate 1,073 downwards.
CTGCGGCACGGCCGGTTCGGGCGCGACGAACAGGGCTTCCGCCGGCGTCGGTTCCGGCGCCTCGGCCGGCTGCTCGTGCAACGCGAGCGGCTCGGGCATCGACGCGAATTCCACCGGCACGGCGGGTTCCGGCGCGACGAAGGCGGCTTCGGGGGCAGTCAGGGCTTCTTCGGGCTGGGCGTGAGCGGCCGGCGCTTGCGGAGCCGATTGCTCGGGCTCGGAGGCGCTGAAAGCGGCCTCGGGACGTGCCGGCTCGACCGGCGGCGCCATCTCGCGGAATTCGAGCGGTTGCGGCGCGGTTGCCGGCTCGTGCGATACCGGAGCGGATTCGAGGGCGGCGGCCGGTACTTCGGCCTGCGTCGGCTCTGTCGCGCGATGGGATTCGAGCGGATGCGGCGGCGCCGCCGATTCCGGTGGCAGCGGCTCGGGTTCGGACTTGTGAACCGCTAACGGCGCTTCGTCGTGCGACGGCTCGACTGGCTCCGTCGCCGGGTGCGATTCGATGGGTTGCGGCGTGGCCGACGGTTCTTGCGGCACCGGCTCGGGTTCGAGCGCGACGAACGGTGCTTCGGCTGGCGTCGGGTCGGCCGGCTCCGGCGCAGGATGCGATTCGACGGGTTGCGGTGCGGTCGACAGTTCCTGCGGCACCGACTCGGGCTCGCGGGCCACGAACGGTGCTTCGGCTGGCGTCGGGCCGGCTACGTGATGCGGTTCGAGAGGCTGCGGCTCCGCCGCCAATTCCTGCGGCACCGGTTCGGGTTCGGGCGCGACGAACGGTGCTTCGGCCTGCGTCGGTTCGACCGGTTCCGTCGCAGGATGCGATTCGCCGGATTGCGGCGCGGCCGACAGTTCGTCCGGCACCGACTCGGGCTCGCGGGCCACGAGCGGTGCTTCGGCTGGCGTCGGTTCGACCACGTGATGCGGTTCGAGAGGCTGCGGCTCCGATGCCAATTCCTGCGGCACCGGTTCGGGTTCGGGCGCGACGAACGGTGCTTCGGCCTGCGTCGGTTCGACCGGTTCCGTCGCAGGATGCGATTCGCCGGATTGCGGCGCGGCCGACAGTTCGTCCGGCA
>NZ_JAAGPF010000234.1 GCF_017104645.1 Burkholderia sp. Ac-20379 | reverse complement strand
CAGCGCGCGCAGCGCCAGCCCGCGCGCGCGTTGCGCGCCGAAGTTGCGGCCGGCCAGTTGCAGGGCGCGATCGCAGTCGCGCAGCGCGTCCTCGGCCTGCCCCATCGCGCGGCGCGCCTCGCTGCGGCGGACATAGCCGTCGGCGAAATCGGGCGCCTTGGCGAGCAGGCTGTCGTAGGCGGAGCAGGCATCCGCGTAACGGCCGAGCTGATCGAGCAGGCCCGCGCGCTGAAACAGCGCGCGCGCATGGGCCGGGTCGATCGTCAGCGCGTCGTCGAGACGCGCCAGCGCGTCGTGCACCTGCCCGAGGCCGGCCAGCACCGCCGAATAGTTGGCCAGCGACAGCGGCGCCGGCTGCAACTGGATGGAACGGCGCATCAGCGGCTCGGCTTCGTCGAGCCGGCCCTGCTGAAAGCGCAAGGCGCCCAGCAAGTGCAGCGCGTCGGGATGGTCGCCATCGAGCGCCAGCAATTCCGCATAGGCCTGCTCGGCCTGGTGCATCGAGCCCGCCTGATGCGCGTTGCGGGCGCGCGCCAGCAGTTGCGCCAGCAACGCCGCATCGGGCTTGGCGCGGCTCGCCGCGGACGGCACGGCGTTCCGCTCGCCGGACGGCGCCCGTTCCCCATTGAATGTCATCGTGTGGCCCCTCGCTCTCTCTTCGATCTTGTTGCCCGGCTCCGCCGTGCCGCGGACGGACCGCGTCGTGCCATCGTGGCCGTGCCGGTGAGGCTAGCGGAGGACCCATAACACCGGTGTGACGAAAGCTACGGAACATTCGACCGATGCCTGCCGCGCGGCGCCGGAATAAAAGGTCCGTAACATTCGACACGCCGCTGCCATCGCCCGTGCATACCGTGTCGCAGGTGTCCGCCAGGCGGCGGACGCGATCACCGGCCCCGATCCGCCCGCGCCCGCGCGGGGCGGCCGGCCGACCAATCGACGGGCGTGCGGGATGACCGACAGTTTCAGGACGCGACACGGCGCCGGTCATGCGGCGCAACGGGGCTTTACCTTGATCGAGGTGCTGATCGCGCTCGCGATCGTCGCCATCGCGCTCGGCGCCGTGATGCGCGCGATCGGCGCGCTCGCCGCCGATACCGATACCGCGCGCATGCGCCTGCTGGCGCTCTGGAGCGCCGACAACGCGCTCGGCGCGCTGCGCATCGCCGCGGCCTGGCCGCCCGTCGGCAGCACCACGTTCGCCTGCCCGCAAGGCACCTACGCCTTCGTCTGCCGCCGTTCGGTCGCGGCCATGGCGATGCCCAATCTCCGGCAGGTGACGGTCAGCGTCTATCCATCGGCGTCGAGCCGGAACGTGCTCGCGGAGGTCGTCTCCGTGGTTCAGAATGAAGCGCGCTATTGAGCGCCGCGGCCCGCGGCGGCGGCCGCGCGGCTTCACGCTGATCGAGATGCTGGTGGCGATCGCGCTGATCGCCGTGATCGCCCTGCTGTCGTGGCGCGGCCTGGACGCGACGATTCGCGGCCGCGACACGATCTCGGCCAATCTCGCCCAGACCCGCCTGCTCGGCCGCTATTTCTCGCAATTGCAATTCGATTTGCTCAATCTCGTGAACGCCGACGAGGTGTTCGGCGAACCGCTGCGCATCCGCCCGAACGAACTCGTGCTGGTGCGGCACGCCGGGGTGGGCAGCGGGCCCGTCTATCTGCAGGTGGTGCGCTACCGGCTGCATGGCCACACGCTGACGCGCTCCGCGTCGCCTCCGCTGGCGTCGCTCGACGAACTCGACCGCACGCTGCACGACATGGATCGCTACGCCGGCGTGGTGGTCAGCGACAACGCGCGCGCGATGGATCTCTCGATCTGGCTGCCGCCGAAAGGCTGGACCGCCGACGAACACGCCATCGAAGGCGCCTACCAGGCGTTTCTCGCCCAGCACGGCATCAGCAGCATTTCCACGCTCGGCGCGCCGCTGCCGCGCGGCGTGCGCTTTTCGATATCGATCGGCTCGCCGCCGGTGCGTTACGAGCGAACCATTCCGATCGGCCAGTGAGGGCCGGCCATCCGGCCAGCGACGGGCGGTGGACGGGCGGACAAAATGGTCCGTAGCTTTCGTCACGCCGCCGTTACGGCGCCGCCGTAGGCTGGGGCGCACTCGTCGGCCGGCCCCTGGGCAGCGTGGATCCGGCCGGATCGGGCATCGACACAGGCAAGGGGAAGCGGCTTGACAACCGACATGCGGCACGAAGCGGACCCGGCGCAACACGCCGGGATGGAAACCCACCTCGAACGCGGCAAGAACGCGCACGAGACGCGCCGCTTCGACGAAGCCGCGCAGAACTATCGCGCGGCGCTGGCTCACGCGCCCGACCATCCCGAGGCCCTGCATCTGCTCGGCGTGCTGCAGTTCCAGCGCGGCGACGCCGCCGAGGCCGACTGCGCCGCGCCCGCCGGCTCGATCCATTCGCCGCGCAGCGGGTCGCGCGCCGCATCGCCCTGCCGATCGTCGGGCCCGTAGCATTCGCGCAGCCGCCAGCCGGCCGGCACGCGCGTGGCGAACGGCCGCCGGCGTTCGGCCAGCGCGCGCGCATCGGCCACGTCGATCACGGGCGACAGCGTCCTCGGCCGCACTTGCCGGCGCAATATCCAACATGCCAGTTCGGACTGCCAGCTCATCGGTTCTCCTTGCGGTGTCGTCGGGGCGTCGGCAACCTCGCGCGCCGGCGTTCAGCTCGCCGGCTCGACCTGGCCGCGGATCTCGCCGGTCGGATGCGCCTTGGTGTGGATGTTGAAGTACCACTTGCCGGCCATCAGATCGGTCACCTGGCGGTCGTCGAGCACGGCCGAGCCCTTGATCGGGCTCTCGAGCGCCTCCTTCGCGATCGGCACCTGCACGCCGGCGTTCTGGCCGACCGGCGCGGGGCCATGGAAATGCGCGGCCGTCGCCGGGCCGGTCAGGCCGCCGTAGGTGACGGTCCAGACCAGCGTGTGGGTGCTGGTGTCGAACGTGGCGTCGAGCGTGCCCGAGCCGCGCGTGGCGGTGGGCGGCACTTCGCTCGAGGGCTGCAGGTTGGCGACGAGCTTCGCCGTCTCCGCATGAGCCGTCGCGCCGAGCGCGCCGAGCAGCAAGCCGGTCGTCAGGAAACGCTGGATACGCATGGGATCTCCGAGTCGTGGATAGCGCGTGCCGCGCGGGCCTCGCTGCTGCGATGGTAGACGATCGCCGGGCCGCGCGGCGATCGGCCGATGCGCCTGGCAACCGCAGGCCGTTCGTGCATCGTACGCCATCCGCCGATGGTTGCATGCGGGACGGCCAACCGGCCAGGGCGTGCAACGCCCGACGACGCGCGGCAAGCGCGGCGGCCCGTCGCCCGGCCTCGCGCCCGCGGGGCTGCGACCGCATGACGATGCGCCCGCCCTGGCGTCGGCCACCGCCGCCAAGGCCGCCGGGCCGGAAATTCGGCGAGATTGCCCGACGCCGTCTCGCGTGAGACGATCCCCGCCCATGACACCGACCTTCCTCCAGCATGCGGACGCGCTCGCGCGCCATTCGTACTACGAAGCCACCGTCACGCGCCCGGCCACGGACGATCCCGTGCTCGACGGCGCGCTCGACGCCGACGTGTGCGTGATCGGCGCGGGCTTCTCGGGCCTGTCGGTCGCACTCGACTGCCGCGCGGCGGGCCTGAGCGTGGTGGTGCTCGACGCCCACCGCCCCGGCTGGGGCGCCTCGGGCCGCAACGGCGGCCAGGTGATCGGCGGCTTCGCGAAAGACACCGAAATCGCGCGCCAGCTCGGCGACGACGGCGCGCGCGCCGCGTGGCGGCTCTCGCTCGACGGCGTCGAACTGATCGCCGAGCGGATCGCCCGCTACGGCATCGCGTGCGACTTCACGCGCGGCTACCTGACGCTCGCCACCAAGCCGCGCCGCGTGCCCGAGTTGCGCGCCTGGATGGACGCCGCGACGCAGCGCTGGGGCCACCCCGCCCTCACCTGGCTCGACACCGACGCGATCCGCGCCCGCATCGCCTCGCGCACCTATCTGGCCGGCGTGCACGATCCGCTGTCGGGCCATCTGCATCCGCTCAAGTACTGCCTGGGCCTCGCCGACGCGGCGCGCCGCGAGGGCGCGCAACTGTTCGCGCATTCGGCCGTCACGCGCGTGACGCGCGGCGAGCGGCCGGTGGTGCGCACGCGTTCGGGCGAAGTGCGCTGCCGCTTCGTGGTGTCGTGCGTCAACGCCGGCCCCGGCGGCTTCCTGCCCGAACCGATCGAGGCGCGCATCGGCCCGGTGCCGTCCTATATCGTCGCCACCGAGCCGCTCGGCGCGGCGCGCGCCGACGCCCTGATGCCGGGGCGCGAGGCCGCCTGCGACAACAACCTGTTCCTCGACTACTACCGGCTGTCGGCCGATCACCGGATGCTGTTCGGCGGGCGCGCCACCTCGGCCGGCGCCGCGCCCGAGCAGCTCTCCGCTTCGATCCGCGCACGCATGATCGAGGTGTTCCCGCAACTGGCCGACGTGCGCGTCGATTACGGCTGGGGCGGCTTCGTCGACGTCACGCGCAACCGCGCGCCCGACATCGGCGCGCTCGATCCGAACTATTTCTATCTGCAGGGCTTCAGCGGCCACGGCGTGGCGCTGACGGGCATCGCGGGCCGGGCCGTGGCGCGCGCGATCGCCGGCGAGCGCGCGATGTTCGACCTGTTCGCGCGGCTGCGACACCGGCGCTTTCCGGGCGGCCCCGCGTGGCGGCAGCCGGCGCTCGAACTCGGCATGCTCTGGCATTCGGTGCTGGAGCGCCTCTGAAACGACGACGGCCCGCAGCCGAAACGCTGCGGGCCGTGTGTCATGCCGCGGCGCTCAGTGCGCGCCGCCGCCATCCGCCGCTGCGCCCTTGGCCTGGCGCACCGGCTTGGTGATCCAGATCAGCGGAATGATCAGGATGAAGATCACCGACGAGATGAAGAACACGTCGTTGAGCCCCATCACCAGCGCCTGCCCGTCCACCGACAGATTGAACAGCGCGTGCGCCGTGTCGCTGCCGACATGCAGCGACGACTGCATCGAATCGATCGACTGGTTGTAGATCGGGTTGGTGGCGTTGGCCTGCTCGGTCAGCCGCTCGTGGTGCAGCACCGTGCGGTTGTTCCAGAGGTTGCCGATCAGCGAGGTGCCCACCGCGCCGCAGAACATCCGCGCGAAGTTCGACAGGCCGGCCGCGGCCGGGATCTTCTCGGGCGGCAGCCCCGACAGGATGATCGACGTCAGCGGCACGAAGAACATCGCCATCGGAATGCCCTGCAGCAGCGTGGGCAGCACGAGATCCCAATTCGACACGTCGGTGTAGAAGCGCGTGCGCATGAAGAACACGCCCGCGAACAGCACGAACGCCATGGTCGCGATCACGCGCGCGTCGCTCTTGGGCAGGATGCGCCCGATGAACGGCGTCAGCACGATCGCGAACACGCCGAGCGGCGCGGTGGTCAGCCCCGAATCGACGGCGCGGTAGCCGAGCGATTCCTGCATCCACTGCGGCAGCACCACCAGCGTGCCGAAGAACATCGCATAGGCCACCGACAGCGCCACCGTGCCGCCCGCGAAGTTGCGCTGCTTGAACAGCCGCAGATCCACCACCGGGTTCTTCGCGGTCAGCTCCCAGATCACGAAGAACGCGAAGCCGCTCGCCGCGATCACCGCCAGCGTGACGATGACGGGCGAGCCGAACCAGTCGAGATCCTTGCCCTTGTCGAGCATCACCTGCAGCGAGCCCACCCATACGATCAGCGCGACCAGCCCGACTGTGTCGATCGGCAGCTTGCGCGTGACCGATTCGCGATCGCGGAAGATCGACCAGGTGACCGCCGCCGCGAAAATGCCGACGGGGATGTTGATGTAGAAAATCCACGACCAGTTGTAGTCGTAGGTGATCCAGCCGCCGAGCGACGGCCCGGCGATCGGCCCGACCAGCGTGGTCATGCCCCACAGCGCGAGCGCCGTGGACGATTTCTGCTTGGGCCAGGCGCCGAGCAGCAGCGCCTGCGAGAGCGGCGCGAGCGGCCCCGCCACCGCGCCCTGCAAAATCCGCGCGCCGAGCAGGAACGGCAGGTTCGGCGCCAGCCCGCACAGCCACGAGGACAGCACGAACAGCAGGATCGCGGTGACGAACAGGCGCACCTGGCCGAAGCGCTGCACGAGCCAGCCGGTCAGCGGAATCGACACGGCATTGGCCGCCGCGAAGATCGTGATCACCCAGGTGCCTTCGTCGACCGACACGCCGAGATCGCCCGAGATGGTCGGGATCGCGACGTTCGCGATCGACGAATCGAGCACGTTCATGAACATCGCGAGCGACACGGCCACGGTGCCGAGCGCGAGCTTGCCGCCTGTCAGCGGATCGGGAGAGGAGGGAGCATTCATCGAGTCGTCCGGTGGTTGCCGTCAGCCATCCCGCCTCAGGCGAGCGGCTTGCGGTGCGCCGTGGCGGCCGCCGCTGCCGCAGGGCGGCCCGGGCCGCCGGCCGCGTTCTCGGCGATGATCCGGGCGATCTCGGCATTGGCCTCGTCGCCGTACTTCGCGAACACGTCGGTCTGGTAGACGGTGTTCTGCACGCCGCCGAGCTGGCCGCCGCTCTCGTCCTGGATGTTCACGTCCACCTGCATCGACAGGCCGATGCGCAGCGGATGCCGTTCGAGCTCCTTCGGATCGAGCGCGATCCGCACCGGCAGGCGCTGCACCACCTTGATCCAGTTGCCCGTGGCGTTCTGCGCCGGCAGCAGCGAGAACGCCGAGCCGGTGCCGGCCGAGAAGCCCACCACCTTGCCGTGATACTTGACCGACGAACCGTACACGTCGGCCGTCACCTCGACCGGCTGGCCGATGCGCATGTGCGTGAGCTGCACTTCCTTGAAGTTCGCGTCGACCCAGATCTGGCCGAGCGGCACCACCGACATCAGCGGCGTGCCGGGCGAGACGCGCTGGCCGACCTGCACCGAACGCTTCGCCACGTAGCCCGTGACCGGCGCCGGCAGCGTGTTGCGCGCGTTCGCCAGATAGGCGTCGCGCACGCGCGCGGCGGCGGCGAGCACGTCGGGGTGGTTGCTGACGGTGGTGTTGGCGGTCAGCGCCACGTTCGCGGCGAGCTGCTGCTTGGTGGCGTCGAGCGACGCCTGCGCGGCCTTCACCGCATCGCGGGCGTGCGAGATCTCTTCCTGCGAGACGGCGCCCGTCTGCGCGACGGCGAGGCGGCGGCGCAGATCGTCCTGCGCCTTCGACAGATCCGATTCGCGCTGCGTGACCTGCGCGCGGAACTGATCGTCGTCGGCGTACATGCCGCGCACGCGGCGCACGGTCTGCGCGAGGTTCGCCTCGGCCGATTGCAGCGAGATCGCCGCGTCGGCCGGATCGAGCTTGACGAGCGGCTCGCCTTCGCGGATCGATTGCGTGTCGTCGGCGTTGACCGCGATCACGGTGCCCGTGACCTGCGGCGTGATCTGCACGATGTTGCCGTTCACGTAGGCGTCGTCGGTGTCTTCGTGGAAGCGCGCGACCAGGAAGTAATACAGGCCGTACGCGACCGCGGCGATCACGATCACGACGGCGAGCAGCGCCATCATCCGCTTGCGCTTGCTGTTCGGCGCGGCCGGGGCCGCGGCTTGTTGCTGGGGTTCGCTCATCGCGAGGTTCTCCGTCTGCGCCCATCACGCCGCTGTGCGTCGCGACGGGCTCTGCTTGTCGATTCGAATTGGAACTGCGGGAAACTCAACCGGCTGCCGGCGCCGATGCGGCGGCGGCGGGCGCGGCGGCCGGGGCCGACGCGGAAGCCGGCGCATCGGGCGCGGCGAGCGGCGAGCCGCTCGCGTCGAAACCGCCGCCCAGCGCGCTGATCAGGCCGATCTGCATGTCGCGGCGGCGCATCACGAGGTTCGTGACGGTCTGCTCGGAGGCCAGGCGGTTGGTGTCGGCGCTGAGCACCAGCAACTGCGGCGCGAGGCCGGCCTTGTAGCGCACCACGGCGAGCTCGTAGGCGCGCGTCGAGGCGTCGAGCGCGCGCTGGGCATCGCCCATCTGGCGGTCGATCGAGCGGATCGTCGCCACCTGCGTGGCCACGTCGTTCAGTGCGCCGATCAGCGTCTGGTTGTAGTTCGCGACGCTCAGGTCGAAATCGGCGTAGCGGCCCTTCAACTGCGCGCGCAACTGGCCGGCATCGAAGATCGGCAGATGCACGGCCGGGCCGAACTGCGCCTGACGGCTCGCGAACTTCAGAAACTGGCCCCAGCCGAACGCATCGAAACCGAAGCCGGCCGCGAGGTTCACATCGGGGAAGAATTCGGCCTTCGCCTCCTTCACGTCGTGCATCGCGGCTTCGACCTGCCAGCGCGCGGCCACCAGATCGGGCCGGCGCGCCACCAGATCGGCCGGGATGTTGCCGGGCAGATCGACCGCCCCGCCCGGCTTCAGCACCGGCACGGCGATCTTCAGGCCGCGGTCCGGGCCCTTGCCGAGCAGCGCCGCCAGTTGATAGCGGGTGGTGGTGATCTGGCCGTCGAGATCGGACAGCGACGACTCGCTGGTCGCCACGTTGCCGCGCGCCGTCTGCCGCTCGACGTTGGTGTCGAGGCCCGCGCCCACGCGCCCTTCGGTGATCTTGCCGACCGTCTGACGGTTGTCGATCTCGCGCTGGGCGATGTCGCGCAGCGCGTAGAGTTGCGCGAGCTGGTTGTAGCTGCGCGCGACCGACACGGCGAGCGTCACGCGCGCCTGCTGAAACTCGGCCTGCGCCGCCTTCTGCTGCGACACCGCCGAGCGCAGCCGCTGGCGGTTCTTGCCCCACAGATCCAGCTCCCACGTCGCGCTCGCGAGCGCGTTGTTCTCGCTGTACCAATTGCCGCCGTACGGCGGCGGGTACAGGCCGTTGCCCGAATACAGCTCGCGCGTCCACGCATAGCTGCCTTCGACCTTCGGCATCAGCGCCGCGCGCGACGTCTCGATATACGACGACGCCTTGGCCAGCCGGGCCTGCGCCTGCGCGATGGTCGGATTGCCGTCGAGCGCTTCGGCGATCAGTTGCGGCAGTTGCGGATCGCCGAACTGCTGCGCCCAATCGAGCGCCGGCCATTGACCGCCCTCGGCGGGCAGGCTCTGGGTCGATTCGAGCTGCGAGGCCGGCGTGATCTGCTTGTCGCTATGGATACCGATGTAGTTGGCGCAACCGGCCAGGGCGAACGCGGCAACGGCCGACAGCGCCGCCGCGCGGATCGCGCGCAGCGGCACCGGGTTGGCTCGCGCGCTCATCGTGCGGCTCCGCGGCGCAACATCGTGCCTGTAACGAGTTTCATAGGAACAGCTCCCCTGCATTGATGGACTAGACAACTAATAGAAGGCACGGCATGCGCCCCAATACGCACTGCGTGCAAGCTCAAGCGCCGTTTTCGAGGATCCGCTGCAGCATCCGCTTCAGCGACCCGACTTCCTCGGGCACGAGGCCCACCAGCGCTTCGTCAATCACGCCGGCGTAAATCGCCGGCATCGCCTCGGCCAGCGCGCGGCCCGTTTCGGTCGGCACCAGCCGCACGATGCGGCGATCGTCGAGATCGCGCTCGCGGGTCAGCAGCCCGCGCACTTCGACGCGGTCGAGCACGCGCGTGATCGCGCTGGCGTCGACGCAGCAATCGCGGGCGAGATCGGCGGCCGTCTCGCAACGGCCGGCGGCCAGCAGGAACAGCATCTTGCCCTGCACGCCCGTCACGCCGAGCTCGGCCTGCGCACGCTGGTTGATCCGCAGCGCCAGACGCGCGTGGGTTTGCGTGAGCAGATAACCGAGGCTTGCGCCGAATTCGTCGGCCGGCACCGTCAGCGCCTGCGGCGGCAATTGCAACGGCTTCATGCCGACGCTCCTTCGGGCACGCATTCGCGTGCCGCGGCAAACAGTTCAACATCGAGCGCCTGCGCGCGCCGCAAGCCGAAACGGCTCTCGAACGCGGCCTGCGCGGCGCGCCAGTGGCCCATCGCATCGCCGAGCCGGCGCTGCCCTTCGAGCGTCAGCGCAAGCCGTTGCCGGCGTGCGCCGTCGCTCGGCGCCTGGACGATCAACGCCGCGCGCAGCAACGGTTTCAGCGTGCGAACCAGGGTCGTGCGGTCGGTTGCCGTGGCGCGCGCCAGCTCGGCCATCGTCGTGCTCACCGAATCACCGAGCGAGCGGAGGATGCAGAACTGGGACAGCGTGACGCCGGCTTGCGACAGATACAGCTCGTAGAACCGCGAGACATGCCGCGCGGCCTGACGCATCGCAAAACAATGGTCCGTATCGGGGGGCTCTCTGTGCATGCGCACAGACTAGAGATGCGGGGCCGGGTCAGCAATGCCGCGAAAGGCAATCAATTATCACTGTCGCGACAAGAATCGACCCGGCAAGCATTTAAGACATTCACGACATCGGCAGCATCACAGCCCACCCTTCGACCCGGGGAAATTCAGGCGGACGCCCGCCCGGCAAGGCTCAGCGCGGCACCGGCGGCGATGCGGTCTCGAAGAACGCGACCGTATGCTCGATGAAACTGCGAACCTTGGCCGGCATCAACGTACGGGAACTGTAAGCAAGCCGGATCTCGGCGCCCATGTCGACGAGCGAATAGTCCGGCAGCACCGGCACGAGCCGGCCCGCCTCGCGATCGGCCGCGACCACCGAACTGGGCAGCATGCCGATCCCGAAACCCTGCAGCACCATGCCGAGATTGAACGGCGCGTTGTTCGATTCGATCTCATAACGGAACGGCACCGTCAGCGTCTCGCCGTCGACGCTGAAGCGCAGCTCGGGCTTGCGGATCGAGGTGGAGAACGCCACCACGAGGTGATCGGCGATCTGCGACGGGTGGGTGGGCACCGAATGGCGCGCCAGGTAGTCGGGCGTGGCCACCAGTTCGAACGGGATCAGCTCCATCAGGCGCGTGACGACGGTGTCCGAGGTCAGCATGAACGGCAGCAGCAGGCCGATGTCGTAGCCCTCCGCGACCAGATCGACCGGCCGTTCGGCCAGCGTCACGTCGATGTTCACCTTCGGATACTTGAGCTTGTAGCTGGCGATCAGCGGCTGCAGCCGGTGCATGGTCGCCGTGGCGTGCGAGATCACACGGAGCACGCCGGTGGGCTCGCGCGCCTGGGTCGACGCGCCCTCTTCCAGCGCATCGAGATCGGAAATCACGCGCACGCAGCCCTCGTAGAACTGCTCGGCCGCTTCGGTCAGCGAGATCTGCCGCGTGGTGCGATTGAACAGGCGCACGCCGAGCCGCTTCTCGAGCGCGGCGATCGCGCGCGACACGACCGGCGTCGAGAGGCCGAGCATGTCGGCAGCGCGGGTGAAGCCGCGCGCCTCGACGACCGAACAGAAGATACGCAGGCTATCGATATATTCCATGACGACGTTTCCGGGTAGCGTGCGCGTTCGACACGCCGGGCGCAGGATCGCCGCGCGAGGGTGTCGCTGCGTCCGGGACGGACGGCAGTGCGGCATTTTATCGTTTCCAGACCGAGGCCGCCGGGCCTCGAATCGGGCGGGCAGCACGCCCTGCCGGTGATGACGGATCAGCGCCGCGAATATTGTGTGGGAGAACGAAATGCTGCCGGCGCGCATGCGCACGGGCGGGCGGCGGCGCGACGTTGCTTCGGAGACCGACGCAATCCCGGCCCGCCACAGGCGGCTTGCGCCGGGTTCGGCGCCGGCCCGGATCGATGGCATGGCGGGCGGCCGCGGGCGCCAGATCGGCGCGCGCCGCCGATCCGTCCGG
>NZ_JAAGPF010000233.1 GCF_017104645.1 Burkholderia sp. Ac-20379 | reverse complement strand
ACTCTCCTACCCCCCCACGCTCGCGCCCGGTCCCCGGGCGCCCGCTCGTGATCGCGGGCGGCACCGGCTGGGACGCAGCCGGCTGCGCCGCGCTGGCGCGCTTCGCGACGGCCAACGGCCTGCCGGTGGCGGCCTCGTTCCGCCGCCAGGATCTGTTCGACAACCGCGATCCGCATTACGTCGGCCAGTTGGGCCTGGGCGTCTCGCCGGCGCTGGCCGAACGCGCGCGCAACGCCGACCTGCTGCTCGTGATCGGTTCGCGGCTCGCGGAAACCACCTCGTCGGGCTACACGCTGTTCGAAAGCCCGGTCACGAAACAGACGCTGATCCACGTGCATCCGGATCCCGAGGAACTGGGCCGCGTCTATCAGGCGGCGCTGCCGATCGCGGCCTCGCTGCCGGCGTTCGCGCAGGCGCTCGATGCGCTCGCGCCGCTCGGCGCGGCCACCCGGCAACGCTGGCAGGACTGGACGGCCGCCGCGCGCGCCGATTACGTGGCGCATTCCACGCCGCAGCCGGCCTCGCCCGAACTCGACGGCGTCGATCTGGCCCAGGTGGTCGCGCATCTCGACGCGGTGCTGCCCGACGATGCCGTGATCACCAACGGCGCGGGCAACTACACGGTGTGGGTGCACCGCTTCTACCGCTACCGCCGGATGGCGACCGAACTCGCGCCCACCAACGGCGCGATGGGCTACGGCTTCCCGGCCGCGATCGCCGCCAAGCTGAAGTTTCCGGCGCGCGAGGTGGTGTGCTTCGCCGGCGACGGCTGCTTCATGATGTATCCGCAGGAATTGGCGACAGCCGTGCAGTTCGGCGCGCCGCTGATCGCGATCGTCGTGAACAACGCGATGCTCGGCACGATTCGCATGCATCAGGAGCGCGAGTATCCGGGGCGCGTGTCGGCCACCCAGCTCGTCAATCCCGATTTCGTGGCGATGGCGCGCGCATTCGGCGCGCATGCGGAGCGCGTGGCGCGCACCGAGGATTTCCCGGCGGCGTTCGAACGCGCGCGCCAGGCCGGCGTGCCGGCGGTGATCGAGCTGCGCACCGATCCGCGTCAGATCACGCCGGCGAACCGGCTGCGCTGACGGCGGCGCGGGGCGCGGTTGCGGTTCGTCGCGGCGAGCCGCAACGGTTGCGACGGCTACGACGACTGCATCGACGACGGCGCGCGCCGCTGACGTTCGTCGCAGCAATCCGCCCCGGGATCGACGGTTGCGTCGCGTGTATCGACAGCAGCGCGCGCGGCTGCGGTTCGTCGCGGCGGGCCGCCCCGGTCGTCGCAGCCACGGACGACCGCTACGGCGGCCCGCCAACCGGGCCCTTCGGCGCCATCAGCGTCGTGCCGGGCCAACTGCCGTCGTCCACCAGCGTGGCCGCGAGATCGCGGATCGCACGCGTCACGTCCCACACGCCCTCGGGCATCGCGCGGTTCTGCGGCCACGCGATCGCCACCTCGCGCGCGACGGGCGGCGTGCTCAGCGCGAAGCAGCGCAGCCGGCCGCCCGCCACCTCCTCCACCACCGACGCCGCCGGCAACACGGTGCATCCGCAACGTTCCATCACGAGCCGCTTGGTCAGCGAGATCGAGCCGTCGCATTCGAGCGCGATGCGCGGCGTGAAGCCGTGCCGCTCGGCCAGCGTTTCCACCAGCAGGCGCAGCCCGTGGTGCGTGCTCGGCAGGATCAGCGGAATGCGGCCCAGCTCGCGCACGTCGAACGGCCCCGGCGGCAACACGTAGCCGGCATAGGTGACGAGGCAGACCGCCTCGCTCAGCAGCGCGTCGAACTGCATCGCGCCGCGATGCTCGGGCACGTACATCACCGCGAGATCGATCTCGCCATCGCTGAGGCGGCCGAGGATCTGGCTCGCGAGCCCCTCGACGAAACGGATCCGCGTATCGGGGTAGCGCGCCTTCAGCAGGTTGCCGAGGCGGCCGAACATGATGCGCGCGATGGTGGGCTGCGCGGCGATGGTCAGGCTCTCGGGGCCGCGCCCGCCGCCGCTGCGCATCGCCTCGCGCGCCTCGTCGAGCGTGCGCTCGAGCGTTTGCGCGTAGCCGAGCAGGTGCCGGCCGCGCTCGGTCAGCTCCACGCCGCGCCCGCTGCGGCGAAACAGGCGCACGCCAAGCTCCGCCTCCAGCAGGCCGATGCGCCGGCTCACCGTCGATTGGTTGGTGCCCGATTCCATCGCCGTGCGCGAAATGCTCAGCGTTTTCGCGACGTGCAGGAACACCTTGAAATCGTCCGAATTCATCGACGGCCCGGCGATCGTTGCGCACTCACCGGTAGCTCACCTTCGCGTGCGGCTTGAGCGGATCGCGATCGGGGAACAGGCCCATCTGGAACAGGCAGGCCGAGCGGGCGTCGTCGGTATCGATATGGATGGTGGCCGGCGCGTTCGCCGAGGCGGCCTGCTGGCCCGTCATCTGGCAACCGTTGTCCCACGGGCCGCGGCTGCGCTCGGTGTCGAACCACACGCCGATGCGCGGGCCGGGCACGTTGGTGGCGAACTGCAGATCGCAGCCGCCGGGGCGATTGTCGGTGTCGACCACCACGGTGGACGCCTGCGCACGCGCTTCGTCCAGCGTGCGCACCACCGGCACGCGGTTGATGCCGGCGTTGCCGCACTGGCCCGGATCGCCGGTGGGCGTGAAGCGCGTGATCGGCTGCCAGTCGTGCAGGCTGCGGTCGGGATCGATCACGGCCAGTTGCATGACGCAACCGCCCGGCGCGCCGTTGGTGGCCATGCGGATCGTGCGCGACCAATCGCCGAAGCCCGTCACGATCTCGCCGTGCGCGCCGCCGTTGCATTGCGCGCCCGAGACGCCGCCCTGCACGGTCGGTTCCCAGCGTTCGTACAGCTTGACGTGCGCGTAGCGCGCGTCGCTCGCCGCCGCGGCCGGGTGTTCCGCCTGCGCGGCCTGCGCCGCGGCGCCGAAGCTCAACGTGGCGCCCAACGCCAGCCATCCGATGATTCGCGTCATCACAACCCCATGGTTCGTGGTTAGCTCATCGGCCCGTGTGGTCGTCAGGTGTCCGGGCCGTTCGTGTCGCGCGGTCGATTCTACCGTTCCCGATCGTTGCGAAAGCATGCGAATCGTCAACGGCGTCGCGACGGCTCGCGGTGTTCAGCCGCCGCCACCGAGAAAGCGCAGCAGCCACAACAGGAAATGGAACACCAGCACGAGCAGCGCCCAGAGCCGTTCGAGCAGATCCCACAAACCTTCCTGCCAGCCGCCGGACATCGCCCCGGCCCACCATCCATTCATCGCGCCTCCGTCGTGCGCCCGCGAACCGGGCGCGGCGCCATCTTCGCATGCTTCGCGGCACGTGCCACCGGCGCATGCGTTCGCGGCGCACCAAAAAAAACGCCTCGGCCCGGAAGGTTCCGGTGCCGAGGCAAACCGCGTTTCGATAACACTCTTTGGGGAAAGAGTGCGCTTCACTTTAGGAAGTTGTGCACGCAGATGCAATTTCGGCGTCTTACCGCATCTTTCCGTGCCGCCGCACGATTCGGGCCGCGCGGCCGCCGGCCCCGCCCGCGGGCGATCGCGGCGCATTACACAGGTAATACGGCCGGCTGCGCCTGACGTCGGCCGGCCGCGTTTCGCGCGCGTTCCGGCTAGCGCTCGCGCTCGGACGGCCCCACGCCGAACGCATTGGCCGCCGCGCGCACCGCGTTCGCGTAGAGCAGCACGTCCACGCCCACCGCCACGAACAGGCAGCCGAGCGACAGATAGCGACGCGCGAGCGTGGCGTCGTCCGTCAGCGTGCCGGCCGCCTTGCCGCACTTCACGATGCGGGCGACGGCGTCTTCTATCGCGAACTGCACGTCGGCGTGGCGCGGGTTGCCGCGATGCCCCATCGACGCGGCCAGATCGGCCGGGCCGATGAACACGCCGTCCACGCCGTCGACGGCGCAGATCGCGTCCAGGTTCGCCAGCGCCGTGGCGCTTTCGGCCTGCACCAGCAGGCAGATTTCCTCGTCGGCCAGATCGAGATAATCGGTGCGCTGGTTCCAGCGCGAGGCGCGCGCCACGGCGCTGCCCACGCCCCGCACGCCGCGCGGCGGGTAGCGCACGGCCGCCACCAGTTCGCGCGCCTGCTCGGCCGTTTCGACCATCGGCACCAGCAAGGTGCGTGCGCCCGCGTCGAGCAGTTGCTTGATCAGCGCGGTGCTGCCCTCCACCGGCCGCACCACGGCTTCGGCGCGATACGGCGCGACGGCCTGCAACTGGCCGACGATGCTGCGCACGTCGTTCGGCGCGTGCTCGCCGTCGATCAGCAGCCAGTCGAAACCGGCCGTCGCGGTGATCTCCGACAGATACGGCTCGGCCATCGATACCCAGAAGCCGATCTGCTGACGCCGCGCCGCGAGCGCGGCCTTGAAGCGGTTCAAACCATACGAATTGCTTGCAGTCATGGCGATGCATTCCTCCCGATGAATACGTCCGGTATCGCGAGACAAGGCGGCCTGCCGGCCCCTCGCCCGCGCCCTCGATTCCGACTTTTCGATTCGGCAACGTTCAGATGATTCCCCGCCGTCAAGCCGTGCTTTCACGACTTACTTAGCGCATTTCCCGGTTATTCGAATTCCTCATATCAATTCGCATCCCTTGATGTACGGGGTTTACAAGGCGCTATTCAAGCGATTGACAGGGATTCATTCATGCATTTCCTGGATTGCGATCCGTCCCCGTAAGCATTCCGATCATTTCGGATCCCAACCTTTTACAGGTAACTATTAAGAATTGTGAACGCGCGCCGTTACCCGGAACAGAAGCTCTTGTTGCACGCGTCAGCGCAGCGGGAGAAACGGACCGGCCTTCCATCGCGACGATGGCGGCGAACGCGACCGGGGTGTCGTGTAGCCACGTTGCGAGGCGGTCCCCCAGACCGCGGGATGGCGGTTGCGAACACAAGAAATGAGTCACGACATGAATATCGAGCGCTTCAACCCGGCCCAGTTCCGTCCTGGCCAGATCCGTACGCTGGCCACCGTCGTTTCGATGACGCTGATCGCCTCCGTGATTGCCGGCTGCGGCGGTGGCGGCGGCGATTCGCCCACCGCGTCGGCCGCGGCAGGCAGCGCCACCAGCAGCGGCACCACGGCGTCGACCTCGGGCTCGTCGGCCGGCAGCTCGTCGAACGGCTCGGCCATGTGCACCACGGCGCTGGCCTCCTCGCAAGCCGCCAACGCCTCGACCACCAGCACCAGCAGCACCACCAGCACGACGACCGACGGCAACTCGACGGCCACCCCGTCGCTGGTGTCGCTCAGCGCGTTCGACGCGCCGGTCGATCACCTGATCGTCAAGCTCGCGTCGGCCGCCGCCTCGACCAGCACCAACGGCGCCCGCACGCTGGCCGCCGCCGCCACCACCGCCGATCCGGCGCGCGTGGGCAACGTGATCAGCCGCGTGCTGACGCAATGGAACGCGCAGCGCTCGAAGGCCAGCATCCTGGCCGCCACCAGCACCGGCGCCGGCGCCGCGCTGCCGAGCTTCGACAACGTGCAGCTCGAACGCACCATGTCGGACGGCTCGGCCGTGGTTTCGCTCGGCAAGCGCGTGTCGGGCACCGACGCCAACACGCTGGCCCAGGCGTTCGCCGCCGACAGCGACGTGGCCTACGCCGAACCGGATCGCCGCCTGTTCGCGAGTGCCGCGACGGTCACGCCGAACGATCCGAGCTACTCGCAGCAGTGGAACGACTTCAGCACCGCGACCGGCGTCAACATGCCGGCCGCCTGGAGCCTGACCACCGGCGCGTCGACCGTGGTGACCGCCGTGCTCGACACCGGCTACCGTCCGCACACCGACATCTCCGCCAACCTGGTGGCCGGCTACGACTTCATCACCGACGTGAACACCGGCAACAACGGCCACGGCCGCAGCGCCGACGCGACCGATCCGGGCGACTGGGTCACGCAGGCCGAACTGAACGATTCGACCAGCCCGTTCTACAACTGCGCGAGCGCGCCGAGCAACAGCAGCTGGCACGGCACGCAGGTGGCCGGCCTGATCGGCGCGGTGGGCAACAACGGCACCGGCATCGCGGGCGCGAGCTGGTACGGCAAGATCCAGCCGGTGCGCGTGCTCGGCAAGTGCGGCGGCAGCACCAGCGACATCGCCGACGCGATGCGCTGGGCGGCCGGCATCTCGGTGTCGGGCGTGGCGGACAATCCCACCCCGGCCAAGGTCATCAACCTGAGCCTCGGCGGCAGCGGCCCGTGCGGCAGCACGTTCCAGTCGGCCATCAACGACGTGATCGCGCGCGGCGTGACCGTGGTGGTGGCGGCCGGCAACGACGGCCTCGCCAACGGCCAGGACCGCCCCGCGAACTGCACGGGCGTGATCGCCGTCGGCGCGACCGATTCGACCGGCAAGCGCGCCTGGTACAGCAACTACAGCCCGGAAATCACGCTGAGCGCGCCGGGCTCGACGATCCTGTCGACCAGCAACACCGGCACCACCAGCCCGGGCAGCGACACCTATGTGACCAACAGCGGCACCAGCCTGGCCGCACCGCAAGTGGCCGGCGTGGCAAGCCTGATGCTGACGCGCAACCCGAACCTGACGCCCGCGCAGATCGCGCAGAAGCTGACCGCCACGGCGCGTCCCTCGCAGATCGCGGTCACGTCCTCGTCGGCATGCACGGCGATGGCGCCGGGCGCCGGCCTGATGGATGCCGGCGCGGCGGTTGCGTCCGCAACGAACTGAGCAAGCCCGTCCCTGTCACGGCATCGCGGTTCGATGCCGCTCCCCGCGGCGCCCGCGCAATGTTTCGACGTTGCGCGGGCCGTCGTTTTTTTGCCCCCTCGACGTTCCGCTCGCGACGCATCCGCCATGCACGGACAACGCGCTGGCAATGGGTCGAAACCCGCCGACACGCCCTCGACAACCCCTCGATAACGCGCCCGTGACACGTTTGTGACACCGGCCGCCGCCACCCCTCGGGACATTCCCTCCCCCGCGCCCCGCATGCCTCGCCGGCGCCCCGCCGCTGCCCGATTTGTCACAGGTATGCCATTTCCGGCCGATAGAGTCCTGCTTCATTCAAGCCGAACACTCCCCACGCTTCCATGCCAAGTTCAGCGCGCGCATCACAATCCGTCCATGCGATCACCAGCCGTGTGCTGACGACGAGCCTCGTCGTCAACCTGGTGCTGATGGCCGCGCAGGCCGGCGCCGCCTACGCCGCGCATTCGTCGGGGATCTTCGCCGATACGGTGCACGCGGCGGTCGACCTGATCGCCGACGCGCTGCTGCTGGTGGCGTGCCGCCTCGATGCGAAGCTGCCGCCCGAACAGCGCCCCACCTACGAGCCGTTCGCGCTGTTCGGCCTCGGCGCGCTGCTGCTGGCCACCGGCGCGCAGATGGTATGGAGCGCCACCACCGATCTCGGCGCGCCGAGCGACGTGACGCCCGACGCGCTGTCGTTCGCGGTGCTGGCGATCGCGCTGGCGGGCAAGGAAACGCTGTCGCGCTGGATGCTGCGCCGTGCGCGCGCGATCGGCGGCGCGGCCTTGATCGAAGCCAGCGCCTGGCATATCCGCACCGACGCGCTCACGCTGCTGGTGGCCACGCTGGCGCTGGCCGGCGCGCGCGCCGGGCTGCCGCGTCTCGACGAGCTCGCCGCCACGCTGATCGGCGCGATGATCGTGCGCACCGGCTATCTGTTCGCCAAGCGCGGCTATCAGTTGCGCGCGGAACAGACGGGCGGCGTGTACCGCGCGGAATCGCGCTGATGCGCTGAATCGCACGCCGGTTCGTACCCGGCGTCGCACGCCGAATCGCATCGATCCGCCGCTCGGCGGTTCGCTCTCCTCGACAGTTCGCTCGCCCGCTTCCCGGTTGTTCCAGTCAGGCGCCCACGCTCAGGCGGGCCGCGCCTCGGGATGACGTTCGAGCCATTGCGCCAGCGCCGCCTTGTAGTTGGCGAGCGCGTCGTCGTAGAGATCGAAGATGCAGGGCGAGCAGCCGGACTGGCAGCAATCCTCGAGTTCCGGCGGCACGGGGGCCTCGGGACGCGGATCGGCGGCGGGAATGGATGCTTCGGAAGCGGGATGTTGCGGGGAATTCGACACGGCGTGACTCGGGCCATCGGCGGCGGGGAACGGAACGAACCGCAAGTATAGGCTCGCGCCGCGTCCCGCTCCCGCCGATGCCGGAAAATCAGGCCGCCGGGGTAGCGGCCGAGGCAGCCGCCCGGCGCGGATCCAGATCGAGATTCGTCATCAGGCTCCTGACGGTGCGGATCACCTGCCCCGGCGTGATGGTGCGCGAGCATTCGAACTGCCGGTCGGTGCCCGCATGGCGCGGACACCACGCGAAGTCGCGATGATCGAACTCGATCGACGTGTCGTTCCAGCAACTGTTGCACACGTGGAAGTTGATCACGCGGTATGGCGTCTCGAACTCGTTCATCGGATGCGTGAAGCCGCTGATCATGACCACCGGCTTGCCGAGCGCCCAGGCCAGCCACGACAGCCCGCTCGACAGCCCGATGAAGAAATCGGCGTGCAGCAGCAGGCTCGCGCGCTGCTGCAACGGCAGGTCGCCGGTGAAATCCTCGCTGCCGTACGGGATCAGATTCCACATCAGTTTTTCGCCGTGCGCCGGCTGCTTGTCGATGCAGAGCACGCGGTAGCCGCTCGCCTTCAGGAATTTCACCAGCTCGTACCAGCCGGTCGGGTGATTCCAGTACTTGCACTGCGACGACGATTGCGCCGCGATCACCACGTACGGCTCGGCGATCTGGCGCGCGGTGTCGCGCACGCCGATGCGCGGGCGGCGCTCCACGGCCATCAGGCCGAGCAGATACGGAATCGTCTTCTGCAGGCCGCTGACGCGGAAATCGGTCGGCTGATGCGTGCGGTCGTCGCACGGGAAGAAGATGCCGAGGTAGTAGCTCGCGTAGCTGCGCGCGAGCGCGGCGGCCTCGTCCTCGGGGCGCACGTAGTCGAGATCGGGATAGGCATCCTCGAACAGCGACCACAGCGCCGCGCCCATCGACACCGCCACGCGGCAGCCATGCGTGCGGCGGAACTCGTCGACATACGGGAACCAGGCCAGGATGTCGCCGAGCGTGCCGACCGGCAGGCGCATGTAGACCTGCTGGCCGCGCGCGTCGTAGTCGTGCTCGAACACCAGCTCGCCGTCGCGCAGCACCTCGATGCGAAAGCGCACGAAATAGCGCTTCGTGCTGCTGACGATGCCGTCGTCCACCGGCTCGTCGAACAGCACGACGTCGGCGTCGGTATCGAGCAGGCGCACCTGCCACGGGCCGGGCGGCACCTGCACGCGGCAGCCGTAGTTGAAGTCGTAGCGGATGCCGTGCGGCCCTTCGAGCACCGGCGGGCCGGGATCGACGATCGCGCTCGGCACGGTGTCGACCGGCACGGTGTCGACCGGCACGGTGTCGACCGGCGCGGCGGAAGCATTGGACGCGGCCGACGCGATCGGCGCGACGAACCGGATCGGCACGGCGGCGGGCGCGGTCACCGGTGCGGCGGGCGATGCGGCAACAGGCGCACCGGCCGCCGCCTCGCCCGACGCGGACACGGCCGACAACGCCGCCTCGATGATCGACGAGGTGCGGCGCGCGGCCAGCGTATCGGTCTCAGTCGACATAGCGCAGCCCCACCGTCACCGACCACGGTTGCGAATAATCGTGACCCTTGCCATAACCGAACGCGCCCCAGGCCCGCACGTGGCGGGTCAGCGTCGCGCCCACGCCGAGATCGGCGTTGACCCAGGTTGTCGGCAGCGCGGCCGTCAGCGCGGTGCCGCCGATCGTGTCGTTCAGCCCCGCGTTGAACACATGCATGGCTTCCACGCCGACATACGGATCGAGCTTCAGGTCGCCCACCGCGAACGACGCGCCGACCCGCGCGCCCGCGCCGCCGAACACCACTGATTTCGATGCGAGCACGATCGGCGTGCCGAGCGAGGTCTGATACGACACCGCGCCGTCGTGCTGCCAGGTGGCCTCGACGCGCGGCTCGGCCCACCAGCGCCCGCCGAGCTGCCAGCGCTTGCCCGCGTCGATCGACACGGCGAAGCCCGACTGCGCGTAGCCGCCGCTGGCCTGATTGCCGGACGTGGCGACGTCGAGCGACTGCTTGAAGCCGAGATAGCGCACCACGGTGTCGGCGAACAGGCCCGAGGGCGTGTCGATGCCCGCGTAGGCGCCGATGTTCCAGGGCCGCGCGGTGCCGTTGCCGAGCCCGTCGAAGCTTTCGTTCGCCTCCGCGTAGCCGCCGGTCGCGCCCACGTGCACGGTGCCCGCGTGCGTGGCGAACGCCCAGTCGCGGCCGATCTGCGCACCGTACAGCGTCGAATCGGTGGCGGTGCCGCCCGGGTTGGTCTTCAGGCGCTGGTCGTAGGCGCGCACCCACAGCCCGCCGCCGTCGCCCGCGCCGCCGCGCAGGTCGCCGAGATACGAGAACGCCGTTTCGAGCTGCTGATACCAGAGCATCGGCGTGGTGGCCGCCGCGGCCTGCGCGATCGAGGCGATGTCGCTGGTGCGGCCGGTATTGGCCAGGAAGTAATTGCCGCCGTCGTCCTGCAACGCGAACTTGTAGGCGCCCACGTCGATGCCGTTGCCGCCGCCCGCCAGCGTGAACGTCGCGCTGGTGCCCGCCGCCTGCACGAGCTGCACGCGCGCGTTCGCGGCCGCGGCCGTGGTGCTGCTGTCGTGCACCGACAGCGAATAGGCGCCGGTGCCCTGCGCCACCACCAGCCGGTCGGACTGACCCGCGCCCACATTGGTGTTCAGCACGAACTGGCCGCTGCCCGACAGTTGCCCGATCGTCAGCGTCTTGAAGCCGCCGCCCTTCGGCGCGGCGAACGCCACCGTGCCGCCCTGCATCGCGAGCGTGTCGGCCGACAGCGCCGCGTTGCCGGTGAGCGCGTCGCTGGCGGCTTCGTCGAGCGTCAGCGTGCCGCCCGCCAGCACCGTGCCAGCCAGCGTCTGCGCCGCCACCGGGCCGGCCGCCGTGTTGCCGCCCACGTCGACGGTCAGGTTGCCGCCCGCCGCCACCGTGCTCTGCGCGGCCGAGCCGCCGAGCAGCACCGTTTGCGCACCGCCCGCGTTGACCTGGGTGCCGGTGGCCACGCCGCCGCTCGACACGAGCTGGATGCCGCCGTCGACCACCGTCGAGGTGGTCGCGCCGCCGGTGAACACCACCTGGGAACCGGCGCTGACCACGGTGCCGACCGTCAAGCCGCCGCCGGACACGTATTGCTTGCCGCCCGTCACCACGCTGGCGTTGGCCTGCCCGCCCGAATAGACGCGCATCAGGCCGCCGGTGCCCACCACCGCGCCGCTGGCGAGGCCGCCGCGCGACACGCCGAAGCTGCCGCCCGACACCACCGTGGTGCCGGTCGCCACGCCGCCCGCCGACACGTACTGCGTGCCGCCCGACGACACCATCGTGCTGACCGTCGAGCCGGCCGAGAACACGGTTTGCAGCCCGTCGTTGCCGATCACGGTGCCGGTCGCCACGCCGCCGCGCGACACCACCTGCCGGCCGCCCGCGAGCTGCGTGTTGGTGGTCGCGCCGCCCGACGAAATGGTCTGGGTGCCGCCCGACGACACGCTCGCGCCCACCGCGGTGCCGCGCACCGTCTGCTGGCCACCGTTGTTGATGACGGTGCCGTTGACGGTCTGGCCGGCGGCCACCGTCGACACGCAGGCCGCGCCGCCCGGCAGCGCCTGGTTGTCGCACGATTGCGCGTGCACGGCCGGCGCGATCGCCGG
>NZ_JAAGPF010000232.1 GCF_017104645.1 Burkholderia sp. Ac-20379 | reverse complement strand
CAGCTCGCACGGGCCGCTCCGTTTTGCGTGCCGCGCCACGGCGCGACCTTGAACAGCAGCAGCATGCCCGGAATGCCGAGCGCCGCGCACACGAGGAAGTAATCGAACCAGCCGATCTGCGCGACGATGAAGCCGCTCGACGCCGATGCCAGCGTGCGCGGCACCGAGGCGAGGCTCGTGAACAGCGCGAATTGCGTGGCCGTATAGCGCGGATCGGTGGTGCTGGCGATGTAGGCCGTGAACGCGGCCAGCGTGAGGCCGGTGGAGAACGTCTCGAAGCCGTAGACGCCCGCCATCACCACCGGGTCGGGGCCGGCCTTGGCGAGCCACGCGAAGCCGAGCGTGGAGACGATCTGGATCAGCCCGAAGATCCACAGCCCGCGCGCGATGCCGATCTTGACGAGCCAGGCGCCGCCCAGAATGCCGCCGGCCAGGCTGGCCCAGAACGCGGTGGTCTTGGCGAGCACGCCGATCTGCGTCTTGTTGAAGCCGATGTCGAGGAAGAACGAGGTCGACAGCGTGGTGGCCATCGTGTCGCCGAGCTTGAACAGGAAGATGAAGCCGAGCACCAGCAGCGCGTTGCGCCAGCCGCCGCGCGCGAGGAATTCGCTGAACGGCAGCACCACGGCTTCGCGCAGGTTCTTCGGCGGCGTGCCGCGCACTTCGGGTTCGCGCACGCACAGCGTCATCGCGATGCCGGGCAGCATGAACAGGCCGGTGACGATGAAGACGAGCGTCCACGGCAGGTGATCGGAGAGGATCAGCGACAGCGAGCCGGGCACCAGCGCGGCGATCTTGTAGGCGTTGACGTGGACGGCATTGCCGAGCCCCTGTTCCGCATCGTGCAGCAGCTCGCGGCGATAGGCGTCGATCACGATGTCGGAGCTGGCGCCGAAGAACGCCACCAGCGTGGCCAGCGCCGCGACCGTCCAGATCGAATCGCGCGGCGAGACGAAGCCGAGCGTGCCGATCGCCGCCGCCACCAGCAATTGGGTGACCAGCATCCAGCCGCGCCGCCGCCCGGGCCGCCAGCCCGGCAGGCGCGGCACGAAGCGGTCCATCAGCGGCGCCCAGAGGAATTTCCACGTATAGGGAATCTGGATCAGCGCGAACAGGCCGATTTCCTTCAGGTTGACCCCTTCCGAGCGCAGCCACGCCTGCACCAGGTAGATCAGCGTGAACAGCGGCAGGCCCGAGGTGAAGCCGAGAAACACGCAGATCAGCGTTCGCGTGTTCAGGAAGGCGCGCCAGCCGGGGTGATCGTCGTGCGCGGCCAGCGCCGGCGCGTCGCGCTGCTCGGGAGAGGTCATGAAGTCGTCAGGGATGGGCTCGCTTGACGCGATAGACAGCAAGACTACCACGCCAGTTCGCGCCCCAACGGACCGGCTGGCCGCCGTGCAGCACGGCCCGGTCGAGGATCTCGATGCCGACCTCGGGCGCGAGCGCCTCGAAATCCTTGATCGTCAGCACGCGCACGTTCGGCGTGTTGTGCCATTGGTGCGGCAGCGATTTCGACACCGGCATGCGCCCGCGCAGCACCGACAGGCGGTGCGCCCAGTAGCCGAAGTTCGGGAACGACACGATGCACTCGCGGCCCACGCGCACCGTTTCGCGCAGGATCGCGGCGGTCTGGTGGATGGTCTGCAGCGTTTGCGAGAGGATCGCGAAATCGAAGCTCTGATCCTCGAACAGGCGCAGCCCGTCTTCCAGGTTCTGCTGAATCACGTGCACGCCGTTCTTCACGCAGCCGAGCACGCCCGCATCGTTGATCTCGATGCCGTAGCCGCTCACTTCCAGCTCCTCGGCCAGCAGCGCGAGCAGCGAGCCGTCGGCGCAGCCGAGGTCGAGCACGGTGGAGCGCGGCTCGACCCAGCGCGCGATCGCGCGGAAGTCCGGCCGGGCCGAAAGCATCGTCAAGGCTTGCTGGTTCATGCGCCCACCTCCGCGGCAATGCGTTCGTAATAGGCGCGCACCACGTTGTGGTAGCGCGCATCGTCGAGCAGGAATGCGTCGTGGCCGTGCGGGGCATCGATTTCCGCGTAGCTGACGTCGCGGCGGTTGTCGAGCAGCGCCTTGACCAGCTCGCGCGAGCGCGCCGGCGCGAAGCGCCAGTCGGTCGAGAAGCTGGCCACCAGGTATTTCGCGGTGGTTTTCGCCAGCGCGGCGGTGAGGTTGCCCTCGAACGCCTTGGCCGGATCGAAGTAGTCGAGCGCGCGAGTGATCAGCAGGTAGGTGTTCGCGTCGAAGTATTCGGCGAACTTGTCGCCCTGGTAGCGCAGGTACGACTCCACCTCGAATTCCACGTCGAAGTTGAAGTTGTAGGCGTCGAGCGCGCCGTCGGCGCGGCGCAGCGCGCGGCCGAATTTCTCGGCCATGTCGTCGTCCGACAGGTACGTGATGTGGCCGATCATGCGCGCCACGCGCAGGCCGCGGCGCGGGATCACGTTGTGCGCGTAGTAGTTGCCGCCGTGGAAATCGGGATCGGAGAGGATCGCCGAGCGCGCCACCTCGTTGAACGCGATGTTCTGCGCCGAGAGCTTCGGCGTGGAGGCGATCACCATGCAGTGCGCGACGCGATCCGGGTACATCAGGCTCCAGGCCAGCGCCTGCATGCCGCCGAGGCTGCCGCCCATCACCGCGGCGAAGCGCGCGATGCCGAACGCGTCGGCCACGCGCGCCTGCGCATTGACCCAATCCTCCACCGTCACCACCGGGAAGCGCGCGCCGTATTGCGTGCCGGTGGACGGGTCGAGGCTCATCGGGCCGGTGGAGCCGAAGCACGAGCCGAGGTTGTTCACGCCGATCACGAAGAAGCGATCGGTGTCGAGCGGCTTGCCGGGGCCGACCATGTTGTCCCACCAGCCGGTGCTGCGCGGATCGTCCGCGTAGAGGCCGGCCACATGGTGCGACGCGTTGAGCGCGTGGCAGACGAGCACCGCGTTCGAGCGCGCGGCGTTCAGTTCGCCGTAGGTCTCGACGACGAGCTGGTAGTTGCCGAGCACGCTGCCGCTCTGAAGCCGCAGCGGTTCGGCGAAATGCATGGTCTGTGGAGCGACGATGCCGATCGATTCCATTCGTTCCGCCTTATGACAGGGCGGCTAAACGGCGTCGGCGAAGCGCGGAGCGAAAGATGCGCGGCTGACGACCTCTTTAGCCGCATTTGTAATGAACCTGCAGCCTGGTGGCTGGGGTTCGCGCGCCCGCAATCGAGTCAGCAAATCGGCGCGTCATTCGTGTGTTCCCGCACCGCAGTCGCGGCGACGAGTGGCGGCAAGTATAGCGGATTTCGCCGCAACGAATCGGGCGGGCCCCGGTGTGGGGCGGCCGCGGCGTGTCGAATGGGATGTTCGATGCAGGTCAAGCAATGGGCGCATCCGGTCTGGATGCGCGTATCGCGCATCGATAAGTTAAGGGGTTGTTCATTTCACTTCATCGCAAGGATCGGCGGCTCCCGCTCGGGGGCCGTGCCTGCGCCGTCGCCTGCGGCGGCCGTGCGCGAGGCCCGAATCCGCTTTCCGAATCGCGATCCCGATCCCGAGCTCGCCGAGCCATTGCGCCTCGATCCGGGCACCGGCTGCTCGGCTCGGGCTCGTCGCCGAAACTTGCTTCAACGAGGTCGACATCATGGCAAATACATCCGCAGTCAACAAACCTTCGCGTCCCACCATCGACACCGTGACCGACAACGTCGGGCCGCACACCGGCGTGATCGGCCGCGCCGGGCTGACCGACGATCCGCGTCCGGTGCTGAAGGGGCATGGCGAGATCGGTTCGATCATCCACGTTCGCGTCGACAGCCAGGAGGTGGGCACCACCAAGGTCGGCCCGGGCGGAACGTGGACATATCAGTTGCGGGAACCGCTGTCGGACGGCCTGTGGCGCCTGTCGGTGCGGGCCAGCAATGCGGGCGGGCAAAGCCTGCCGTCGGCGGCGTACATGATCGAGGTGGACGTGACGCCGCCGTCGCCGCCGGTCATCGATCAGGCGTCGGCCGGCGATCCCGCCGTGCTGTCGGGCCACGCCGAACCGTTTTCGACGGTCGACGTGTACGACGGCGATACCTGGCTCGGCACCGCGACCACGAACGCGGACAGCCAGTGGGTGTTTCCGCTGCCCCCGGGCATGGCGGACGGCCCGCACGTGCTGACCGCCAAGGCCATGGATCCCGCGGGCAACACGGGCGGCCCCTCGGTCGGCTTCGACTACGTGGTCGGGCCGGCGCAGCCGACGGCCCATGCGGTGGTGGACGGGGCCGGGCGCGACAGCGGGACGTATCGCAACGACTGGGTGACGAACGACGGCACGGCGGGCCGGCTGATCAGCGGCCACGTGGTGGGCGCGCTCGGGCAGCGCGACCGGATTCAGATCTCGACCGACGGCGGGCTGACGTGGCAGGACGCGCTGATGAAATCGGATGGCACGTGGGTGGCGATCGATCCGAACGCGCACGCCGGCAGCTGGACGATCCAGACGCGCGTGGTGAACGACGCCGGCAAGGATTCGGGCGGGCAGGAGCGCGTCGCGGTCACGCTGAAGACGTCGATGTCGATGCCCACCGACGTGTCGTTCGATGCGATAACCGGTTCGATAACGGTGAAATTCGATCCGGTGCAGGTGCGGGCCGGCTCGAAGCTGTCGCTGATGATCGACGGCCAGGTGCATGAGCATGCGCTGAGCGCGAAGGAGCGCGCCGACGGGGTGGCGGTGTTCGACTCGCCGGTGGCGGCCACCCAGCAGGTGGTGGCGGCGCTGGTCGACATTGCCGGCAATATCTCCGCGTATCGCGGCGTCGAGGGCTGGCCGGCGCCCGGCACGATTTTTGAGGATTTCGAAACATTTGAGGAAACCCCGCTGATGAAGTACGGGGCAAGCTTTTCCACGCGCTATTTCGACGTCTCGAACGTCGAATACAAGGACGCGGGCTGGAAGCAGGGCCTCTATCACGGACAGGACATGGGGCTGAGGGGAAACGGGGCCACCGAACCGCCGCCCTCGCAGGCGCTGGTGGTCACCAACCGGGTGCGGATCAAATTGCACGATGGGTTGTCCGCCAACGGCATGTCGTTCGATCTGGGCGACATGACGACGAAGGAAGTCGTCAAACTGTATTTCTATGACTACCGGGGCAGGGTGATTTACGTCACCCCCGCCTATACGGCCAACGGCGGCCTGCACCAGAAAGTCGAGATCCACCTCGACAAGGATTTCACGCGCGTCGAAATCGCCGAGGAATGGGCCGCCACGAATATGGTCATGGGCTGGCTGGACAACATCGTCTTCTACAGCCCCGGGTTCAAACCGGATTATCGACCGGTGACCTTCGACCCTCCGACCGAGCAGACGCTGAGCGGCGATGCGGCGTATTACGGCGGGAACGATGCAACGGTATTCACCGTGGACAATACGGCCTACTTCAGTGGCGCGGGAGCCGGTGCTCATGGCGGTGCCGGCATCGACACGCTCAAGCTGACGGGCACGAATCAGTGGCTCGACGTCACGGCGCTGAACAGCGGCGCGGCCGACAAGCTCAGCGGCATCGAGGTGATCGACATCACCGGCTCGGGCAACAACATGTTGCTGATGTCGGTTGTCGACGTGCTGAATCTCGGCCACCGTGACGCGTTCCGTCAGGACGGTTACTCGCAGATGCGCGTCAGCGGCGACACCGGCGACCGGGTGGAACTGGCCGGCATGGACAATCTCGCGGCCGGCGGTTGGACAAACGCGGGCACGTTCTTCGTCGACGGCGAGCAATACGTCGTCTATCGAAGCACGGCGTTGAAAGCCGAGGTGTTCGTGAGCTGGGAGGTGCAGGTGACGACGCCGAGCACGTCGGCGCTGTCGACGGCGGACGTGCTCGATACCGGCCATCAGGATGCGTTTCCGGTGGACGACGCTGGCGCGCAGCGCACGTCCGGCGCGCGCGCGCTGGCGCACGACACGGGGCAGCCGGGGCCTGAAAGTGCGGGCCACGGCGGTGCGCACGGTACCGCGCTGGATCTCGATCAACTGATGCAGAGCGCGGGGCAGACGACCGTGCACTGACCGGCTCAGGTCGCTATGCCGGCGTCGTCGCACGATCCGTGGCGGCGGCGCGCCGGCGCGGCCTCGACGGCATGGCATTCGCGTGTTCCCGCCCCGCTATCGCACGATGCGCGGTGGCCGCGAGCTGCCGAATGGGATGTTCGATGCAGGTCAAGCAATGACCGCATCCGGTCTGGATGTGCGTATCGCTCCTCTATACATTACAAAACTCTTTCACTTCACGGTAAGGGTCAGCTGCCCCAGCTTGGGGTGCCGTGCATGCGCCGCCGCCTGCGGCGGCCGCCGTGCGCGAAGCGCGAACCCTCTTTCCGAATCGCGATCCCGCGTTCATCGAGCCATTCCGCCTCGATCCGAGCATCGAGCCGCGCGATGCCGCGCGCGGCTCCGGGTCTTCGCCGCAACTTGCTTCAGAGATGTAGACATCATGGCAAAAACACCAGCAGTCAAAAAACCTTCCCGTCCAACCATCGATACCGTGACCGATAACGTCGGGCCGCACACCGGCGTGATCGGCGAGGCCGGATTGACCAACGATCCGCGTCCGGTGCTGAAGGGGCATGGCGAGATCGGTTCGATCATCCACATCCGCGTCGACAGCCAGGAGGTGGGTACCGTCGAGGTCGGCCCGGGCGGAACGTGGACATACCGATTGCCGGAATCGCTGTCGGACGGCCTGTGGCGCCTGTCGGTGCGGGCCAGCAATGCGGGCGGGCAGAGCCTGCCGTCGGCGGCGTACATGATCGAGGTGGACGTGACGCCGCCGTCGTCGCCGGTCATCGATCAGGTGTCGGCCGGCGACGCCGCCACGCTGTCGGGCCACGCCGAACCGTTTTCGACGGTCAGCGTCTACGACGGCAATACCCTGCTCGGCACCGCGACCACGAATGCGGACAGCCAGTGGGTGTTTCCGCTGCCCTCGGGCATGGCGGACGGCACGCACGTGCTGACCGCCAAGGCGATGGACCTCGCGGGCAATACGGGCAGCCCGTCGGCGGGCTTCGACTACGTGATCGCGCCGGCGCAGCCGACGGCCCATGCGGTGGTGGACGGGGCCGGGCGCGACAGCGGGACGTATCACAACGACTGGGTGACGAACGACGGCACGGCAGGCCGGCTGATCAGCGGCCACGTGGTGGGCGTGCTCGGGCAGCGCGACCGGATTCAGATTTCGACCGACGGCGGGCTGACGTGGCAGGACGCGCTGATGAAATCGGACGGCAAGTGGGTGGCGATCGATCCGAACGCGCACGCCGGCAACTGGACGATCCAGACGCGTGTGGTGAACGACGCGGGCAATTCGGGCGAGGAGGAGCGCGTCGCGGTCACGCTGAAGGATTCGATGTCGATGCCCACCGACGTGTCGTTCGATGCGGTAACCGGTTCGATAACGGTGAAATTCGATCCGGCCGAGGTTCGAGCCGGCTCGAAGCTGTCGCTGATGATCGACGGCCAGGTGTACGAGCATGCACTGAGCGCGAAGGAGCGCGCCGACGGGGGGGCGGTGTTCGATTCGCCGGTGGCGGCCACCCAGCAGGTGGTGGCGGCGCTGGTCGACATTGCCGGCAATGTCTCCGCGTATCGCGGCGTCGAAGGCTGGTCGCCGCCCGGCACCATTTTTGAGGACTTCGAAACATTTGAAGAAACCCCGCTGATGAAGTACGGGGCGAGCTTTTCCACGCGCTACTTCGATGTCTCGAACGTCGAATACAAGGACGCGGGCTGGAAGCAGGGCCTGTATCAGGGGCAGGACATGGCACTGAGAGGAAACGGCGCGGCCGAGCCCGCGCCCTCGCAGGCGCTGGTGGTCACCAACCGGGTGCGGATCAAATTGCACGATGGGTTGTCCGCCAACGGCATGTCGTTCGATCTGGGCGACGTGACGGGCAGAGAGATCATCAAGCTGTATTTCTATGACTACCGGGGCCGGGTGATTTACGTCACGCCCGCCTATACCTCGGTCAACGGGATACACCAGAGAGTCGAGATCAACCTCGACCAGGATTTCACGCGCGTCGAAATCGCCCAGGAATTTGCCGCCACGAACCTGGTCATGAGCTGGATGGACAACATCGTCTTTTCCGGCCCCGGGTTCGAGCCGGAATATAGCCCGGTGACCCTCGATCCCCCGACCGAGCAGACGCTCAGCGGCGATGCGGCGTACTACGGCGGCAGCGATGCAACGGTATTCACCGTGGCCGACACGGGCTACTTCAGCGGCGCGGGGGCCGGTGCTCATGGCGGCGCCGGCATCGACACGCTCAAGCTGACGGGCACGAATCAGTGGCTCGACGTCACGGCGCTGAACAGCGGCGGGGCCGACAAGCTCAGCGGCATCGAGGTGATCGACATCACCGGCTCGGGCAACAACATGCTGCTGATGTCGGTTGCCGATGTGCTGAATCTGGGCCAGCGGGACGCGTTCCGCCAGGACGGCTACTCGCAGATGCGCGTCAACGGCGACAGCGGCGACCGGGTGGAACTGGCCGGCATGGACAATCTCGCGGCCGGCGGTTGGACAAACGCGGGCACGTTCTTCATCGACGGCGAGCAATACGTCGTCTATCGGAGCGATGCGCTGAAGGCCGAGGTGTTCGTGAGCTGGGACGTGCAGGTGACGACGCCGAGCACGTCGGCGCAGGGCAGGTCGGCGCTGTCGACCGAGGACGTGCTGGATACCGGCCATCAGAATGCCTTCCCGGCGGATGACGATGGTGCGCAGGTGCCCGGCGCGCGCGCGTTGGCCGGCCACGCGGAGCAGCCGATGGCCGACAGTGCCGGCTACCCGGGTGCGCACCACGTCGCTCAGGATCTCGATCAGCTGATGCAGGGCGCGGCGCAGGCGACGGTCGCGCATTAACCGGCCGCGTGCGGCGCGGGTTGCCGCACATGGCAACATGGCCCGGTCTTCGCCGATGCGAAGGCCGGGCCATGTCGTTGATGCCGGGCGTTATCGCAGGATCAGTTGCAGTTGCTCGTCGGCGCGCTCTTCCGGCGCGGTTGCGAAGCCGCTGCCCGCATAGCGGTGCCAGCGGCCGAGCACGTAGGAGATCAGCAGGCTCGCGCGGGTTGCCGGGTCGTAGCCGGCCGGCAGCATCGCGCTGGCGCTCGGCGCCCCGCCTTCGTGCGCATTCGATTCGAGCAGCGCGATGCGCAGGCATTGCCGCACCGATGCCTCGACGCGCTCGATCATCCGCTCGATGCGCTCGGCCAGCCGTTCGTGCTCGCCCACCAGCGCCTCACCTGTCAGCACGCGCGTCATGCCCCGGTTCTTCGCGGCGAACCCGAGCAGCATCAGCGCGATCGCGCGCGCCTGCAGCACGCCGTCGGGCTCCTTTTCGACGATCTGGTTGATCAGCCCGAAGAACGTGCTCTCGATGAACTCGATCAGGCCTTCGAACATTTGCGCCTTGCTGGCGAAATGGCGGTACAGCGCGGCCTCGGAGATGTCGAGCCGTGCCGCCAGCGCGGCGGTGGTGATTTTTTCGCGCTTCGGCGCTTCCAGCATGGCGGCCAGCGTTTGCAGGATCAGCACGCGGCGCTCGCCGGGCTTCGGCCGCGTGCGGCCGCCGGCGCTGCCGGTGGCCGGGGCGCGTGCGGCGGTGGTCTCGTCGTCGTTTACGGCCGCGTCGCGCGGGTCAGTCGGTTGCATTTTTGTCGCCCCGATCGTGTACTTAGTCGCAGCGATTGTAACGAAGCAATACGACGGTCGACATAGTGCGGCTTTCCGACGCGCGGCAGGTGGTCGGGCAGGTGCCCGGTGATCCAGATGGTGCGGATGCCGAGCCGCTTGTAGCGCTTCAGGTGGCTGCGCGTGTCCTCGACGAGGATCGCGTCGGCCAGCGACGCATGCGCGTCGCGCATCGCTTCGCGCAACATCGACGCGTCGGGCTTCGCGCGCCAGGCGCGGCGGCCGCGCATGTGTTCGATCGCGATCACGCGCTCGAACAGCCGCTCGATGCCGAGTTCGGCCAGCACCGCGCGCGCGTAGCGCTCCGGTGCGTTGGTCAGCACGATCTTGCGGCCCGGCAGTGCGGCGATGCGCCGCGCCAGCCCGCGCTCGGCGCGCAGCATCGACGGCAGGTCCGCAAAGGTGTGCACCACCTTGAGGAAATCGTTCGGATCGATCGGATGATGGCGCGCGAGCCCGAGCAGCGCCGCGCCGTAGCGCCGCGTGTAGAAGGTGCGCAGATGATCGGCCTGGGCGCGGTCGACCTGGAGGCTGTCGATGATGTACTGCGTCATCGCGGCGTTGATGGCCGGGAAGATCGCGTGCGAGGCGTGGTGGAGCGTGTTGTCGAGATCGAACAGCCAGACCGGCCGCCCGGCCAGTGGCCGGGTGCGGCGCGAACGGCGTGCCGGCGAGGGCACGGCGGCCGGCGCGAGGGACGCGCCGGCGGAGGGACGCCCGCTCAATGCGAGCGGATCATCGTGCCGAACGGCTGTTCGGTCAGGATTTCGAGCAGCACCGAGTGCTCGATGCGGCCGTCGACGATGTGCACCGATTTCACGCCGCTCTTGGCGGCGTCGAGCGCC
This sequence comes from Burkholderia sp. Ac-20379, assembly GCF_017104645.1. GTDB lineage: Bacteria > Pseudomonadota > Gammaproteobacteria > Burkholderiales > Burkholderiaceae > Burkholderia. The sequence goes on along the minus strand of NZ_JAAGPF010000232.1, from coordinate 834 downwards.
GAGGAGATCTTCGGCAGCATGCCGCCCGAGATCGTGCCGTCTTCGAACAGCGCGTCGATCTCGCGGGCCGACAGATCGGTCAGCAGGTTGCCTTCCTTGTCCATCACGCCCGGGATGTTCGTCATCATGACGAGCTTTTCGGCGTTCAGCACCGTGGCCAGCTTGCCGGCCACCAGGTCGGCGTTGATGTTGTACGACAGGCCGTCCTCGCCGAAGCCGATCGGCGAGATGACCGGGATGAACGCGTCGTCCTGGAGCGCCTTCACCACGGCCGGGTTGATCGCCTCGACCTCGCCCACCTGGCCGATGTCGATGTACTGACCCGGGTTGTCGCGATCCGGCATCATCAGCTTGCGCGCGTGGATCAGGCCGCCATCCTTGCCCGTCAGGCCGACCGCGTGGCCGCCGAAGTGATTGATCAGCGTGACGATGTCCTGCTGCACTTCGCCGCCCAGCACCCACTCGACGACTTCCATCGTTTCCTCGTCGGTGACGCGCATGCCCTGGATGAACGTGCCCTGCTTGCCGATCTTCTTGAGCGCCGTGTCGATCTGCGGGCCGCCGCCGTGGACGATCACCGGATTGATGCCGACCAGCTTCAGCAGGATCACGTCGCGCGCGAAGCCCTGCTTCAGGCGCTCTTCCGTCATTGCGTTGCCGCCGTATTTGATCACCACGGTCTTGCCGTGATAGCGGCGAATGTACGGCAGCGCCTCCGCGAGGATTTCGGCTTTCAGCGTGGGCGCGATCTGCGTGAGGTCGAGAGGATCGGACATGGCTCAGACTCGTGTTCGGGGCGGTTGATACTGAAACGGGACGGGCGAAACACGGCGA
>NZ_JAAGPF010000231.1 GCF_017104645.1 Burkholderia sp. Ac-20379 | reverse complement strand
GGGGGCAGTGTAGGTCTCGGTGGTCGCCGGATCATTAAAAAAAAAAAAAATGGTAAAAGCATTGCGTGGACGATAGTAATATAGATTAAAACGAATGTGAGATGTTGTGATTCAATCATTAAACTCTCCACCTAGGCGCTTATGGTGACTCTTGTGTACTATTATGACAACATGCACGTATAGGTGAATGTATCGAATACTTATAGCACTAACATAGATAACATAAACTGTATCACTACCTGGATAATGCATCACGTCGTGTATTAACA
>NZ_JAAGPF010000230.1 GCF_017104645.1 Burkholderia sp. Ac-20379 | reverse complement strand
AGCACTCGGGCGTGGTGATCGTGGCCGACGGCACGCGTGAGGCGCACGAGCGCCTCGGCCGCGTGCTGTTCAACGATCCGGCCACGGGCGTGATGCGTCATGCCGATGCCGGCTACGAACTCGCGCAAGAAACGGCGCGCGAGGCCGGCTTGAAGCTGCCGATGCTGGGCCGGTGAGCGAGGCCGCGATGCGAATCGAGCCCCGTGTTTCGCTGATCCGGGCTGACGCGCTCGTCGCGTCGCCGTGGAAGAACGGCGGCGGCGTGACGCGCGAGATCGCGGCCGAGCCGCCGGGCGCGTCGCTCGATGCGTTCGCGTGGCGCGTCAGCGTCGCCGACGTCGCGCAGCCCGGCCCGTTCTCGCGCTTTCCCGGCATCGATCGCACGCTGGTGCTGCTGTCCGGCGCCGGCATGACGCTGGCCGCCGAGGGCGGCGGGCGCACGCTGCTGTCCGAACCGCTCGACCGCTATGCGTTCGACGGCGAGCTTGCGCTGTCCGCCGAGCTGACCGATGGCCCCACGCGCGATTTCAACCTGATGACGCGGCGCAGCGCCGTCACCGGCCGTGTATCGGTGATGGCCGACGGCGCGGTGCTCGAATCGCGCGCACCATGCGTGCTGCTGTTCTGCGCGCGCGGCACGCCGGCCGTGGCGGTCGACGGCGGCGCCTGGCGGCAACTGGGCGCGCTCGACACCGTCCGCATCGACCTCGAACCCGATGCCATCGCCGTGGGCGCATCCGTGCAGTGCACGATGCAAGGCGACGGCGCGCTGCTCTGTATCGAACTGTTCCCGAAGGCGGCCGATCCGGCCGCATGACACCATGACCGCAACCGTCTGGCAGGACCTCAACCTTTGTGCGTCGGGCGACCCCGACGACACGATTTCCGATGCGGCGATCGCCGTCGATCACGACGGCACGATCGCCTGGCTCGGCCCGCGCGCCGAGCTGCCGGCCGCGCATGCGGGCTGGCCGCGCGAAAGCCTGGCCGGCGCGTGGGTGACGCCGGGCCTCGTCGATTGCCACACGCATCTCGTCTACGGCGGCCAGCGCGCCGACGAATTCGCGCTGCGGCTGGCCGGTGCGAGCTACGAGGAAGTGGCGCGGCGCGGCGGCGGCATCGTCTCGACCGTGCGCGCGACGCGCGAGGCCGATGAAGCCGCACTGTTCTCGCAGGCCGCCGCGCGCCTCGCGCCGCTGCTGGCCGAAGGCGTGACGGCGATAGAGATCAAGTCGGGCTACGGCCTCGATCTCGACACCGAGCGCAAGATGCTGCGCGTCGCGCGCCGGCTCGGCGAGCAGTTTCCGGTGGACGTTCACACCACGTTTCTCGGCGCGCATGCGCTGCCGCCCGAATATTCGGGCCGCGCCGACGACTACATCGATCTCGTCTGCGGCACCATGCTGCCCGCGCTGGCGGCCGAGGGGCTGGTCGATGCGGTCGACGTGTTCTGCGAACGGATCGGGTTTTCGCTGGCGCAGAGCGAGCGCGTGTTCGACGCCGCGGTGCGGCACGGGCTGCCGGTCAAGATCCACGCCGAGCAGTTGTCGAACGCGGGCGGCACGGCGCTGGCCGCGCGTTACCGCGCGCTGTCGGCCGATCACCTCGAATATCTCGACGAAGCCGGCATCGAGGCCATGAAGGCCGCGGGCACCGTGGCCGTGCTGCTGCCCGGCGCGTACTACTTCATTCGCGAAACGCAGTTGCCGCCGCTAGATTTGTTGCGCCGGCACGGCGTGCCGATCGCGATCGCCACCGATCACAACCCCGGCACCTCGCCGCTGTCCTCGCTGCTGCTGACCATGAACATGGGCTGCACGCTGTTCCGCATGACGGTGCCCGAAGTGCTGCTCGGCGTGACGCGCCATGCGGCGGCGGCGCTCGGCCAGAGCGGCCGGCACGGCCTGCTCGCGGCGGGCCGCGCGGCCGATTTCGCGGTGTGGCCGGTCGCGACGCTGGCCGAACTGGCGTACTGGTTCGGCCGGCCGCTGTGCGCGCGCGTGGTCAAGCGCGGCGCCACCGTGTTCCGGCGCGCGCCGCTGGCGCCCGCCATCAACGAAGGACATTTCACACGATGAATCAGGCGATGCTGTTTGCCGAACACGCGTTCCTGCCCGACGGCTGGCAACGCGACGTGCTGCTGAGCTGGGACGAGCACGGCATGCTGACCGAGGTGCGGGCGGGCGCCGAGTGCCCGCGCGGTGTCGCGCGCGCGCGCGGGCCGCTCGCGCCGGGCATGCCGAACCTGCATTCGCATGCGTTTCAGCGCGCGATGGCCGGGTTGACCGAATATCGCGCGAATCCGTCCGACAGCTTCTGGAGCTGGCGCGACCTGATGTACCGCTTCGCGCTGAAGCTCACGCCCGATGCGCTCGGCGCGATCGCGCGCTGGCTCTATGTCGAGATGCTGAAGTGCGGCTACACGTCGGTGTGCGAGTTCCATTACGTTCACCACATGCCGGACGGCGCGCGCTATCCGCGCCAGGAAGAACTGGCGCGGCGCGTGGTGGACGCGGCGCGCGAAGCCGGCATCGGCATCACGATGCTGCCGGTGGCTTACCGCTACAGCGGCTTCGGCGAGAAGCCGCCGCGCGACGATCAACGCCGCTTCATCAACGACACCGATCAACTGCTCGGCCTGCTCGATGCGTTGCGCGCGGGCGTGCCCGAACACGGCGGCCTGCGCTACGGCATCGCGCCGCATTCGCTGCGCGCCGTGTCGGAAGCGGGCCTGCGCGCACTGCTGGCGGGGCTGCCGGCCGATGCGCCGGTGCATATCCATATCGCCGAGCAAACGGCCGAGGTGGACGACTGCGTGCGCACCACCGGCATGCGCCCGGTGCAATGGCTGCTCGATCGCTTTGCCGTGGATCGCCGCTGGTGCCTCGTGCATGCGACGCATATCGACGAAGCCGAGACGGCCGCGCTGGCCGCGAGCGGCGCGGTGGCGGGCCTGTGCCTGACCACGGAAGCGAATCTTGGCGACGGCGTGTTTCCGGCCGTCGATTATCTTGCGCAGGGCGGTGCGATCGGCATCGGCTCGGACAGCCACGCGAGCGTGGATTGGCGCGCCGAGCTGCGCCTGCTCGAATACGGCCAGCGACTCGTGCGCCGCGAGCGCAACGTGCTGGCCGGCGCGGCGCAGCCGCAGGTGGCCGACCGGCTGTTCGCCGCCACGCTGGAAGGCGGCGCGCTGGCGGCCGGCCGCGCGATCGGCGCGCTGGCGGCCGGCAAGCGCGCCGACTGGATCGTGCTCGACCCCGATCATCCGTCGCTGATGGAGCGCGGCAGCGAAAGCTGGCTCTCCGGCGCGGTGTTTGCCGAGCATGGCGACACGCCGGTGCTCGATGTCTATACCAGCGGCGAGCGCGTGGTCGAAGCGCGTCGCCATCGCGACGAAGCGCAAGCCTATGCCGGCTATCGCCGCGCGCTTGCGGAACTGCTGCGCTGAAACCCGCCGCCCCATTCGACAAGGATTCCGAACCGATGAACGCCGTGGCCCAACCCGCCGTTTTCACGCTCCATCAGGGCAGCATTCCGCTGCTCGTCTCGATCCCGCACGCGGGCACGCATCTGCCCGACGACATCGCGCGCACCATGACGCCGGTCGCGCGGCACGTCGACGATTGCGACTGGCATCTCGAACGGCTCTACGGCTTCGTGCGTGCGCTCGGCGGCTCGGTGCTCGCGCCGTCGCACGCGCGCTACGTGGTCGATCTGAACCGCCCGCCCGACAACGCGAACCTCTATCCGGGGCAGGACACCACGGGCCTCGTGCCGGTCGATACGTTCGACAAGGACGCGCTGTATCCGGCCGGCGGCCAGCCCGACGAGGCCGAGATCATGCGGCGGCGCGATCGTTACTGGCTGCCGTATCACGCGGCGCTGAAGGACGAACTGGCGCGGCTGGTGGCCGCGCACGGGCGTGCGTTGCTGTGGGAGGCGCACTCGATCCGCTCGCACGTGCCGCGCTTCTTCGAGGGCCGCTTGCCCGATTTCAACTTCGGCACGGCCAACGGCGCGAGCGCCGCGCCGGGGCTCGGCGAGGCGCTGGCCGAGGCCGTCGCGCGGCACGGCGCGTTCACGGCGGTGGCGAACGGCCGCTTCAAGGGCGGCTACATCACGCGTCAGTACGGTGCGCCCGCGGCAAACGTCGATGCCGTGCAGCTCGAACTGTCGCAGATCACCTACATGGACGAGACGCGCCCTTACATCTACGACGAGCGCAAGGCCGAGGCCGTCGTGCCGTTGCTCGAAACGCTCGTGAAGACGGCGCTCGCCTATCGTTGAGCGCGGCGGGCGGTGCCATGCCGCCCGTTTTTCGTCGCAGGCGGATTGCGCCGATTCCGGCTCGGTGCACTTTTCGGGCGCGCCGCCACCTGTCGCGGCCGTTGTCCGATGTGCGGGCGCCAAGCGCCGTTCGCGCCCCGCGAATTTTGAAACCGGTTTGACGGCTTGCCGGAATCCGTTAAGCTGATCGACAGCAAGCCGTCATGTCGATCGCACCGGCCCGGGTCATGCCCGTTTCAGCCGGTCTGCGCGCGGTAGCCGATGCGCGCAGCGCCACGATCGTCGCCGACGGCCAGCCGGCGTGTCGAGCGCTCGTGCGAATTCTTCTCCCGCGGGGCTCGGCGCGTTCACTCCGTCAAACAGTCAGTCGAGTGTGATCGTGAGAGTCCTTGGCCCCCTGGTCAGACGGGATCGACGTTGCGTGGCGGCGCCGCCGCACGCGGCGTCGTCCCCCGCGCCGGGCTACGGCGAGTACCGCGCTAGCCCAAACCTGCCTATCTTCGGCGTCCTGTCGCGACGCTGCATGCGCCGCTTCAACGTCGGCGCGGCCCGCGCGCATAGCGCGCTGCGGCCGTATCACGCCGCTTCATTGTTGCCCTAGCGCCTCTGCATCCGGTGGCTTGCCGCCGCGTTGCGCCGCGTCCCGCGGCGGCGCGCCGCCTGCTTCGCAGGTCGTGCCTGCCTTCGCGACGCAGCGCAGCGCCGCCGCGTTCGCATCGCGATGCCGCGGCATCGCGGGCTTCGTGTCGGGGCCAGCCGCTGCACCGTCTCGTGCCGTTGCACATCGCCGTCGCGCGCGGTGTGTGCTGTTCGAGGCGTTCGCACTTCCGCCTGTGAAATGCATACGCCCGCGCGCCGTTGGCGCGGCGGCGTATCCGTTCGCGTCTCCTGAACCGGAGGCTTCATGAGTGCATCCCGATCCGGCAAGCCGCTGGTGGCCGTCAGCGCCGATCGCGCGATGGCCGGCCCGCATCCGTCGCATTCGGCCGGAGAGAAATATATCGATGCCGTCGTCGACGGCGCCGGCGCGCTCGCAGTCGTGCTGCCCGCGCTCGGCAGCCGGCAATCCGCCGCCGATCTGCTCGATGCGATCGATGGCCTGTTGCTGACCGGCAGCTATTCGAACGTCGAACCGCAGCGCTACGCCGGGCCGGCCAGCGCGCCGGGCACGCTGCACGACGCCGCGCGCGACGCCACCACCTTGCCGCTGATCCGCGCGGCGATCGACGCCGGCGTGCCGGTGCTCGCGCTGTGCCGCGGCTTGCAGGAGTTGAACGTGGCGTTCGGCGGCACGCTGCACGCGTGCGTGCACGAGGTGCCGGGCCGGTTCGATCACCGCGAAGACAACGCCGCGCCGCTCGACGTGCAATACGGCCCCGCGCACGCGGTCCGCATCGTGCCGGGCGGCCTGCTGGCGCGCATCGCCGGCGGGGCGGCCGAGGCGCAGGTCAATTCGTTGCATGCGCAAGGCATCGACCGGCTCGGCGACGGCCTGCTGGCCGAAGCGCTGGCGCCCGACGGGCTGATCGAGGCGATCGGCGTGCGCGACGCGCCGGGCTTCGTGCTCGGCGTGCAATGGCACCCGGAATGGCAGTACGCGAAGCATCCGCTCTCGCGGGCGATTTTTGCGGCCTTCGGCGAGGCATGTCGCGCCCGAAGGCGCACCGCGGCCGCTCAGGCCGCCAGTGCATCGACGCGTGCGTGAGCGCGCCGATGCCTATTCAACGAGGCTCCCATGCAAGACCTTGATGATTTCATGAAGCAGCACCGGATCACCGAAGTCGAGGCGATCATTCCCGATATGGCCGGCATCGCGCGCGGCAAGATCATTCCGCGCAACAAGTTCGAAACCGGCGAATCGATGCGGCTGCCGCAGGCCGTGATGGTGCAGACGGTGACGGGCGATTATCCCGAGGACGGCTCGCTGACCGGCGTGACCGATCCCGACATGGTGTGCGTGCCTGACCCATCCACGATCTGCCTGATCCCGTGGGCCGTCGATCCGACCGCGCAGGTGATCCACGATTGCGTGCATTTCGACGGCACACCCGTGGCGATCTCGCCGCGCTACGTGCTGCGCCGCGTGCTCGATCTCTATCGCGCGAAGGGCTGGCGGCCGGTGGTGGCGCCCGAGCTGGAGTTCTATCTGCTCGAGATGAACAAGGATCCGGATCTGCCGCTGCGTCCGCCGATCGGCCGCACGGGGCGCGCCGAAACGGGCCGTCAGTCGTATTCGATCGAGGCCGTCAACGAGTTCGATCCGCTGTTCGAGGACATCTACGAATACTGCGATCTGCAGGGGCTCGACATCGACACGCTGATCCACGAAGTGGGCGCCGCGCAGATGGAGATCAACTTCCAGCACGGCGACGCGCTGTCGCTGGCCGATCAGGTGTTCCTGTTCAAGCGCACGGTGCGCGAGGCCGCGCTGCGCCACAACATGTACGCCACGTTCATGGCCAAGCCGATGGAGAACGAGCCGGGCTCGGCGATGCATATTCACCAGAGCCTCGTCGACGTCGACAGCGGGCGCAACCTGTTCGTCGACGCGCAAGGCGAATCGACCGACATGTTCCGCAGCTACCTGGCCGGGTTGCAGAAGTACACGCCGGCGCTGATGCCGATCTTCGCGCCGTACATCAACTCGTACCGGCGGCTGTCGCGCTTCATGGCCGCGCCGATCAACGTGCAGTGGGGCTACGACAACCGCACCGTGGGCTTTCGCATTCCGCATGCGGGGCCGGCCGCGCGGCGCATCGAGAACCGCATTCCGGGTGTGGACTGCAACCCGTATCTCGCGCTGGCCGGCACGCTCGCGGCCGGCTATCTCGGCATGACGCAGCAGTTGCAGCCCACCGCGCCGCTCGCGGCCGACGGCTACAACCTGCCGTATCAACTGCCGCGCAACCTGGAGGAAGGGCTGACGCTGATGGCCGCCTCCACGCCGCTCGCCGAGATCCTCGGCGAGAAGTTCGTGAAGGCCTACCTGACGCTGAAGGAAACCGAATACGAGGCGTATTTCCGCGTGATCAGTTCGTGGGAACGCCGCCATCTGCTGCTGCATGTCTAACGCCATCGCGGCGCCTCGGCGCCGCCACACGGAGGACCCATCATGACCCAACGCATCGGCGAATCCGCCTATGTTCAAACCGTGCAAGCCGCGGCTCCGGCCAGGGCCGCGGCACGCTCCACGGCCGAATACCGCGCGCTCGACGCCGCCCATCACCTGCATCCGTTTTCCGACATGGGTGCGCTGAACGCCGCCGGCAGCCGCGTGATCGTCGGCGCGCACGGCGTGCATCTGCAGGATTCCGACGGCAACCGCATCGTCGACGGCATGGCCGGCCTGTGGTGCGTGAACGTCGGCTACGGCCGCGAGGAACTGATCGAGGCCGGCGCGCGCCAGTTGCGCGAGCTGCCGTTCTACAACACGTTCTTCAAGACCACCCATCCGCCCGTGATCGAGCTGTCGGCGCTGCTGGCCGAGATCGCGCCGCCCGGGTTCAATCGTTTCTTCTATTGCAACAGCGGCTCGGAGGGCAACGACACGGTGCTGCGCATCGTGCATCAGTACTGGCTCACGCAGCGGCAGCCCGGCAAGAAGTTCGTGATCTCGCGGCGCAACGGCTATCACGGCTCGACGATCGCGGGCGGCACGCTCGGCGGCATGGATTACATGCACGAGCAGATGCCGTCGAAGGTCGAGCACATCGTCCATATCGATCAGCCGTATTTTTTCGGCGAGGCGGCCGGCGGGCAAACGCCCGAGGCGTTCGCGCTCGAGCGTGCGCAGCAGCTCGAAGCGAAGATCCTCGAACTCGGCGCGGACAACGTGGCCGCGTTCATCGGCGAGCCGTTCCAGGGCGCGGGCGGCGTGATCTTCCCGGCGTCGACCTATTGGCCCGAGATCGAGCGGATCTGCCGCAAATACGACGTGCTGCTGGTGGCCGACGAGGTGATCGGCGGCTTCGGCCGCACCGGTGAGTGGTTCGCGCATCGGTATTTCGGCTTCGAGCCTGACCTGATGACGCTGGCCAAAGGGCTGACGAGCGGCTACGTGCCGATGGGCGCGGTGGCGCTGTCGGATCGGATCGCCGATGCGCTGATCGAGCACGGCGAGTTCAACCACGGCATGACGTATTCGGGGCACCCGGTTGCGGCGGCGGTGGCGGTGGCGAACCTCAAGGTGCTGCGCGACGGCGGCGTGGTCGATCGCGTGAAGCGCGAGATCGGGCCGTATTTCCAGCAGCGCTTGCGCGACGCGCTGGCGGGCAGCCCGATCGTCGGCGAGATCGCCGGCGCGGGGCTGGTGGCCGGCATCCAGCTCGCGCAGGATCCCGCCGCGCGCAAGCGCTTCGCGAACGGCGGCGAGGTCGGCACGATCTGCCGCGACTACTGCTTCAACGGCAACCTGATCATGCGCGCGACCGGCGACCGCATGCTGCTCTCGCCGCCGCTCGTGGTGAGCCGGCAGGAAGTCGACGAGATCGTCGACAAGGCGGCGCACGCGATCGCCTCGACCGCGAAGCAGATCGGCATGGCGTGAGCGATCTGCCGCTGCGGCAGCCGTTCGCCGCCGAAACGTCGCGCGATCGTGACAGGACGCCGTGTGATTGTTTCGTATTGTTAAGGATGCGTCGTATCGCGGCGACGGCTGTCGCAAGGCCGAGACGGATCGTCTATGCTGCTTGCATCGAGCTGACGCGAAGCACGGCGGACAACGGACACGATCGGAGGAATCGCGATGAAGTGGAGCTGGCGGACGAGCGGTGCGGTGACGGTGCTGGCGGCAACGCTGGCGATGGCGGGATGCGCATCGTCGGGGCCGCAGAAGCCGGTGTATCGCGACATGTGGGCGTCGGTGCCGCCCGCGGCGGCGGGGCGGGGGCGTATCGTGCTCTTCCGTCCGGCCGCGCGGCTGGGCGGCGTGAGCGGCGACCAGGTGAAGATCAACGATCAGTTGATCGGCGAATTGCCGAGCGGCGGCTTCTTCTTTGTCGATGCGCCGGCCGGACAGTACGTGATCACCACGTCGAGCGCGCCCGACAAGCCGTTGACGGTGGATCTGCCGCAGGGCGATACCAGGTACGTGCGCCTGCAGGTGCCGTTCGCGCTGATCGCGGGGCCGCTGACGCCAACGCTCGAACGCGAGCCGGCCAAGGCGCGCGAGGCGCTGACGATGCTGCACTACGTGGGGAAATAGGCGATTGGCGCCCGAAACGGGCGCGCAAAGAAAAACGGCCTGAATCGCGAGATTCAAGCCGTTTTTGCTAGGCGTTGCCGCCTGAATTCTTTGGTGGGCGGTACTGGGATCGAACCAGTGACCCCTGCCGTGTGAAGGCAGTGCTCTACCGCTGAGCTAACCGCCCAAAGAGCCTTGAATTATGACTAGGCTTAGTTACTTCGTCAAGCCTTTTTTCGTCTCATTCCATCCGGCGGGATGCGATTCGTGCCGTGGCTCGAACCGAGGCGTGATTCTATCGGGATCGTTCGCTTTTTTCCAGCGTTATTTCACATCTTTGTCGCAGCGGGTGCGCAGCGAGACGAATGTGCGCCGCAAAGCGTTGTCGGCCCGCGCTATCAGCCTTGCGTCGGCGGCACGAAACCGGTTGCCTGATCGGCGCCTTCGCCGAAGAAATACTTCTCGGTCTGCTTGATCAGGTACTGGCGCGCGCGCGGGTCGGCCATGTTCAGGCGGTTCTCGTTGATCAGCATCGTCTGCTGCTTGAGCCAGCCCTGCCAGGCTTCCTTCGAGATGCTGTCATAGATGCGCTTGCCGAGTTCGCCCGGCAGCGGCGGAAAATCGAGGCCTTCGGCTTCCGTGCCGAGCTTGGCGCATTGAACCATACGGGTCATCGTGAACTTCTCCTGTAATCGACGGGGGAATTGGCGCGCGTTGCGCCGCTCAGAGCTGCTTCATCAGCACGAGCGACTTGCGCTGCCAGTTATAAAGTTTGCGGCGGTCTTCGGGCAGGTCTTCCACGCTGACCTTCACGAAGCCGCGCTTCAGGAACCAATGCTCGGTGCGCGTCGTGAGCACGAAGATCCGCGTCAGGCCGCGCGCGCGCGCCCGTTGCTCGATGCGCTTGAGCAGGCGCTCGCCGTCGCCCGAGCCTTGCGCTTCGGGCGCGACGGTCAGGCAGGCCATTTCGCCGATCTTTTCCTGGGTATACGGATAGAGCGCGGCGCAGCCGAACAGCACGCCATCGTGCTCGATCACCGAGAAGTGATCGATGTCGCGCTCGATCTGGTGGCGGCCGCGGCGCACCAGCGTGCCGTCGGTTTCGAGCGGCTCGATCAGCGTCAGGATGCCGCCGACGTCGTCCGGCGTGGCCTCGCGCAGGCTTTCCAGGTTCTCGTACGAGATCATGGTGCCCACGCCGTCGTGCAGGAACAGTTCGAGCAGCACGCTGCCGTCGAGCGAGTGGGGCACCAGGTGCGCCCGCGCCACGCCGCCGCGGCAGCCGCGGATCGCATGCTTCAGGTAGAACGCCTCGTCGCCCTGCACGTTGCCCGAATCGAGCAGATCGGCGGCCGCGTCGAGCGACATTTCGCGGATCAGCTCGTTGTCGGCGTCCATCACGCCGAGCTCCTCGGTCAGGAAGATCAGCTTGTCGGCGCGCAGCGCGATCGCGGCGGCCGAGGCGACGTCTTCCATCGACAAATTGAACGCCTCGCCGGTGGGCGAGAAGCCGAGCGGCGAGAGCAGCACCAGCTTGCGGCTCGCCAGCGAGTGGCGGATCGACTCGGCGTCGATCTTGCGGACCACGCCCGTATGCTGGAAATCGACGCCGTCCACCACCCCGACCGGCCGCGCCGTGACGAAGTTGCCCGACACCACGCTGATGTGCGCGTGCGCCATCGGCGAGTTCGGCAAACCCTGGCTGACCGCGGCCTCGATATCGAGGCGGACTTCGCCGGCCGCTTCCTTCGAGGATTCGAGCGCACGCGCGTCGGTGATGCGCAGGCCGTGCGAGAACTCGGATTCCACGCCGTGCAGGCTCAACTGTTCCTCGAGTTGCGGGCGCGAGCCGTGCACCAGCACGATCTGGATGCCCATCGCCTGCAGCAGCGCGATGTCGGCCACCATGGCGTTCAGCAAACCCTGTTGCACCACTTCGCCGCCGAAACCGACGACGAAGGTGCTGTTGCGGAACTTATGGATATAGGGCGCGACGGAGCGCATCCAGTCGACGAACTGGGCGTGGCTGATCGCGGTCGCGTCGACGGGCGACGACGCCGGGGCGGCGGGGAGGTCGGTTTGGGAATTCATGGGCGGGATTATAATGCGCCCCCATGTCGAATGTACCCAAAAGCTCCGCACCGAAGCGTACCGATGCGCCGGCCGGCGACGCGCCGCAGGCATCGCGCCCGGAGCGGCGCCCGCAAGCCGCGCCGTA
>NZ_JAAGPF010000001.1 GCF_017104645.1 Burkholderia sp. Ac-20379 | reverse complement strand
ATCCAGGCAGCGCGCTTGCCGGCCTGCATGACCGCGGTGCTCGATTCGCGACGCGTGCCAACCTGGCCCGCGCATCACGCGGCCCGGCGTGACGTCGGCCACCCTTACCCGAGCGTGCCGCCGGCGCGCCAGCGCGGCCTGTAGCCGAATCCCCGTCGTCGTTTCCGAAACACCTGCCGGCATTTTTCTTTCCATTTTTTGGCGAATACTTCACAATCCGGCCGCGCGCGTTTCAAACGAGTTGGATTATTCGATAAGTGGAAATAATTCGCGCGTTTATATATAGAAAACGGGAAATAACAAAATGAGAGTATCGACGTTCCGGGGGCGGACGCGGGCCATGTGCCGCGCCGCATGGCCGCATTCCTGGCCGCCGCACTGACGCGCGCGGCCGCCACCAAGCCGCCGGCAGCGCCCGGCGGCGATCGCGCCACCGGCGCCCGCATCCCAAGGAAAATATTCCGTCAGCTATCGACATAACGCCTGTCTTGCGGCGCGGCGATACTGCGCTGCGACGATCAGCGCCGGGATTCTTGCTGCCGGCGTCACGGAATTTTCACAATTGCCGGTCTTAATCGCTGGCGTGTTCTTAATGGCGTGGTCATGCTTGGCGACGGGGCCTTGCAGCGCCTCCCGCGCCGCGGCCGGCACCGGGGTGAACGGCGCCTGGCGCGGACGACACGCACGATACGATTGGTTCAGATTCGGTTGAAATTTGTTTGACGATTCGAAGAAACGACATGCCTCGCAACGCAATAAAATACCGCTTCGTGGCCCGACAACCCATCCTGGACGCCTCGGATGAAATCGTCGCCTACGAACTGCTCTATCGTGGCGGGGAAGAGAACCGGGCGCCGGCGAACGTCGATTCGGCCGAGACGGTGTCGGTGATCGAATCGGCGGTGGCCAACTTCGGCATCGAGAATCTGGCCGACGGCAAGAACTGCTTCATCAACTGCACCGACGCGCTGCTCAACTCCGAGGCGATCCGGGTGCTCGATCCGGCGCATTACGTGCTCGAAGTGCTGGAGGACAGCACGCTGGACGACGCGGTCATCGAGAACTGCCGGGCGTTGCGCGCGATGGGCTTTCGCATCGCGCTCGACGACGTCAGCAAGCTCGACGAACGCGTGGAGCGGGCGCTGCCGATCGCCGACATCGTCAAGATCGACTGGTCGATCACCACCGAATCGCGGCGCGCCGAGCTGGCCGCCTTCTTCAAGCGCAAGAACAAGACCATCCTCGCCGAGAAGGTGGAGGATTACGCCGCGTTCCGCGAGGCGAGCGCGATCGGCGCGACGCTGTTCCAGGGCTATTACTTCTCCCGGCCCGAAATGCGGCGCGTGCGCTCGGTGCCGCCCGATTTCGGCTCGGTGCTGTCGACCATGGGCCTGATCGCCGACGACGCGCCGATCGAGCAACTGGTGGCCTCGATCGCCAAGACGCCGTCGCTGCTCGTGCACTTGCTGCGCCTGGCGTCGGCCGCCGCCAACAACGTGCGCATGCGGCCGCAGGAAATCGGCTCGATTTCCACCGCGGTGCGGGTGGCCGGTTCGGCGCGCCTGATGAAGTGGTGCACGTTCCTGATCTATCACGGCGATCTGACCGAGCGCGATCATCCGTTCACGTTCCTGGCCGAGCAGCGTGCCGAGATCATGGCGGAATACGTCGAGCGGCAACGCCCCGGCGACGAACATCTGGTGCGCATGGCGCATATGGCCGGCGCGCTGTCCTTGCTCGACGTGCTGTATTCCACCGATCGCGAGGAATTCTGGAAGAGCCTGCCGGTGGCGCCGGCCATCAAGCTGGCGATTTCCCATTTCGAAGGCGAGATTGGCGAGGCTTTGGCTTTTGCGATGACTTTCGAAAATGCGGATGTGAATTAACGTGCAATAAGGCTGGGCCGCCGATTGGCGGTTGTACGGGATTATCGGTACAGGGTTGGCGAACGATTTGTAATACAATTTCGCTCCGATTGCCGCAACGCCGCCGTAGCCGTGCCAGCTCGGTGTGCCAAGGGGCAATGACGGATTTTCCCGGATTATCGCGTCCGATTTCATCGATCCCGTTGCCAGCGCCAGCTCGAGCAACGCCAGCTTTTTCATTCGAAATGAACGTCACCACGTCAGACGATTGCACGGGTATTTTGAAGGACCATCCGTTAGCGCGCGCTTTTATCGTATTCGGTTATCGGGATGGTACGGTTTCGACGATTCCGAATAACTTCTTCAAGAACTGGATCGACGAGGAAGCGACCGAAGGCACGTTCCACATCGAAAAGGGCTCGGGCCTCGGCGTCGGCTCGATCGTGAAATACGACGGCAATGCCCAGCGCCTGCGCATCGGCAAGTACGTGGCCGGCGGCCAGCGTCTGCGCTTTCTGCTGAACGGGCAGCACGACATGCGCAGCATTTCGATGACGATGTTCAGCACTTACGGCAACGGCATGCTGAACCCGCCGCCGCCGCAATACGCCGATACCGAGGTGCACAACGACGTGTGGATCGGCGACGAGGCGATGATCCTCGGCGGCAGCGTGATCCAGAGCGGCTGCGTGATCGGCGCGCGCTCGCTCGTGCCGCCCAATTTCCGCTCCGAGCCCTATGCGGTCTACGCCGGTTCGCCGGCGCGGCTGATCAAGTTCCGCTTCCCCGAGCGCGTGCGCGACGCGCTGTTCGATCTGGCGTGGTGGGACATGCCGCTGCAGTGGGTCAAGCAGCACAACGATGCATTCCTGGTCGACCTGACGGCCGACGAGGGCCGTTCGCTCGAAGTGCTGGCCGAATTGAAGCGCGCGAAGTTCGCCGAACAGCGCGCGAACCCGCGCGGCTGATTCCTCGCGTCGTCCTGCCGCGTTGTCCTGCCGCGCTGTCCTGTCGCATTTCCCCGCCGTTTCTCCTCGATTTCCCCGCATTTTTGATTTCCTCTGTATCGCGCCCGCACCGCGATACAGAGCGATACAAACGACGTTTCCGGCTCCGATATAAATCCGTCCAGACGTTCGACGCACCGCCCGCAGCGCGAAGGCCCGCAGGCAGGTCGAACCGATCAGGGAGGGGGCCGCGCCCGCACCGGCGCGGTTTTCCCAGGGATAAGCCAGCATATCGGGAGCATGGAACATGTCGGATTCCGTCAATCTTCGCCGCCGCCGCATTCTCGGCACGACGCTCGCGGGCGTCGGCCTCGTCGATTTCGGCCTGAGCAGCCTCGCACGGGCGCAAACGCCGGCCGCCGCCGCGAGCACGGCAACCGCCGGCGGGGCGAGCTTCACCGAAATTCATCAGATCCGCGCCGGCGTGCTCGACGTCGGCTATGTGGATGTCGGCCCGCGCACCGGCCCGGTCGCGATCCTGCTGCACGGCTGGCCGTACGACATCCAGTCGTACGCCGAGGTCGCGCCGCGCCTCGTGGCGGCGGGCTACCGCGTGATCGTGCCGTACCTGCGCGGCTACGGCTCGACGCGCATCGTCTCCGCCGACACGCCGCGCAACGGCCAGCAGGCCGCGATCGCCGCCGACGTGGTCGCGCTGATGGACGCGCTGAAGATCGACAAGGCCGTGTTCGGCGGCTACGACTGGGGCGCGCGCACGGCCGACATCGTCGCGGTGCTGTGGCCCGAGCGCGTGGTGGCGCTGGTGTCCGTCAGCGGCTACCTGATCGGCAGCCAGGCTGCGAACCGCGCGCCGCTGCCGCCGCAGGCCGAATTCCAGTGGTGGTATCAGTTCTACTTCACGACCGAGCGCGGCGAACTCGGCTACGCGGCGAACCGCGACGCGTTCAACCGCCTGATCTGGCAACTGGCCTCGCCGAAGTGGCGGTTCGACGACGCCACCTACGAACGCACGGCCGCATCGTTCAAGAATCCCGATCATGTCGCCGTGGTGATCCACAACTACCGCTGGCGGCTTGGCCTCGCGCAGGGCGAGGCGAAGTACGACGCGCTCGAGCAGCGGCTCGCCGCGCTGCCGCCGATCGCCGTGCCGACCATCACGCTCGAGGGCGACGCGAACGGCGCGCCCCATCCCGCGCCGGCTTCGTACGCGAAGAAGTTCACGGGCAAGTACCGCCATCGCACGCTCGACGGCGGCATCGGCCACAACCTGCCGCAGGAAGCGCCGCAGGCGTTCGCCGACGCGATGCTGCAAGTGGTGGCGTTGTGACGGGCGCGTCGCGTGCGCTGCGCACGGGTGTGCTGGGCGCGGTGCTGCTCGGCGGCGCATGCGTCGCGTCGGCCGCCGATGCGCCGGCCGCGGTTGCTGGCTCGGCCGCCGCGCCCGCCAATGCCTCGCCGATCTACGGCGTGACGATCCCGCCCGGCTACCGCAAGTGGGAGATGATCGCGCCGGCCGAGGAGCCCGCGCCGCTCGACGAGCTGCGCGTCGTGCTCGGCAATCCGCAGGCCGTGGCCGCGCTGGAGCGATCGACGCTGCCGTTCCCGGACGGCACGATCCTCGTCAAGCTCGCCTACAAACGCAAGCAGTCCGAGGAATCGCCGACGGCGACGGTGGCCGGGCGGGCCACGACGGTGCAGGTGATGGTCAAGGATGCGAAGCGCTACGCGGCCACGGGCGGCTGGGGTTTCGGCCGCTTCGTCAACGGCGTGCCGGTGGACGCGGCGCAGCACGAAACCTGCTTCGCGTGCCATCAGGCCTTGGTCAGGAATCACGACTACGTGTTCACGCGGCTCGCGCCGTGAGCCGGACACGCCGAGCGCGGGGCGGCGTGCCGTAAGGCTTGAAAGGCCGGTCGGGGCCGTATCTGTAACAGCCTTGTCGCTTCCGTAACGAACGGCATCGGGCGTGGATCTGTGCGTGCGGCCGCTGCACAATGCAGGCTGGTTCACACGCTATCCACACGGAGCTTCCCCATGAAAAAACTGATGATTGCCCTGTCCTGTCTCGGTCTGTTCGCCGCCGCCGGTTCGGCCAATGCCGCCGGGTGTCTGAAGGGCGCGGCGGTGGGCGGCGTGGCCGGCCATGTGGCCGGTCACCACGCGGTGCTCGGCGCAGCCGCCGGCTGCGCGATCGGCCATCATCACGCGGCCAAGAAGGCCAAGGAAGCCAGCGCCGCGGCCGCCGCCTCGCACTGAGCGGCATTCGCGTAGCGCCCGCACGGCGCGGCGCACCCGAACGGGGTGCGCCGCGCCGTGTTCGTTTTGCCGCGCCTGCCGGGCGGCATGCGGCGGTCAGCTGCTCAGCACCTGCGTCTGGATCGTGTGCGAGTTGTTCGCCACGCTCAGTTGCACGCGCTTGGCCACCGGGTTGGCCGGCGCAGTGCCGTCGCTGTTGAGCGGCTTCACCTTGGTGTAGACCACCGAGAACGTATCGGCCGTGACGGTGGCGGACGCGTAGCCTTGCGCGTCGTGATCGGCGTAGGCCAGATCGGGATTGAACTGCTGCAGCGTGGCGTCGAACGTCGCGCCGTTCGTCACGCCGAGCAGCGGCAGCAGGGCGGCGTACTGCGTGCCCTGCGTCTGCTGCTGGATATAGCTGTAGAACGACGAGCTGCTGATCCCGGCCGACACGAAATCGACCAGCACCGGCGTGCCCGTGGCCGGATCCGGCACGTCGCGCACCACGCCGGCCTGGAACGCGTGCAGATCGCCCGTGATCGCCACCACGTTCTGCACGTTGGCCTGCTTCAGATAGCCGAGCACGTCGGCCTTGTGGCTCGGATAGCCGTCCCACGAATCGCAATTCATGATGTAGTTGAACGCCGCCGAAGACGGCACGCCCGGCACCTTGGTCAGATCGATCCACAGGCGGTTCAGCATCACTTCGTTGCCCCACACCTTCCACGTCGCCGTCGAACCGGACATCTTCTGCTTGAACCACTGCGTCTGCGTCGGGCCGAGGATCGACGGCGCGCGGCCGAGCGCGGCGGTGTCGAGCGCCTCGGCGGCGCTCAGCGCGTTCTGCGTCACGAAATAGCGCACGCCCACCGAGCTGGTGGTGCTCGCGTCGGGGAGGCCGAGCTGGCTCGCGGCCGCGCCGCCGATCTGCTCGCTCATCACATGCTGATCGCGGAACAGGCGCTCGTCGGTCATCACCAGATCCATCAGGTTGCCGTAGCTGAAGCTGCGGTAGATGCTGATGTTCGTGTAGGCCGGGTTGTTCTGGTTGAACTGCACGTCGCTCCAGTCGATCGGCATGTATTCGGCCCAGGCCTGGCTCGCGCTGCGGCGGCGCGACGTTTGCTGCGCGTTCGCGTTGGTGTACGTCTGGTGATCCTGCCAGCAATCGTCGGAGAACTCGTGGTCGTCCCAGATCGGGATCATCGCGAAGCGCTGGTGCACCGTTTGCAGGCGCGCATCGGAACGGTAGGTGCGGTACAGCGTGCGGTAGTCGGCGAGGCTGTTCGCGTAGATGCCCGCGCCGGCCGGCAGCGCGATGCCGTCGGGCAGCGTGATCTGCGTGTGGGCCGGCTCGGCCGCGCCCGCCTGGAACGACGCGCCGACCGATTCGTAGATGTAGTCGCCCAGATGCACCACGAAATCGAGATCGCTCTCGGCGGCGATCAGCGACAGCGCCTGCCAGTGGTTGACCGTCCAGTCCTGGCACGTGAACCAGGCGAAGCGCACCTTCGACACGCTCGAGCCGGCTGCCGGCGCGGTCTTGGCCGTGCCGGCAGCGCTGACGTCGCCGCCCGCCACGAAGCGGTAGTAGTAGGTGGCCGCGGCGTTCAGGCCCGTCACCTTGGCGCGCACCGTGAAGTCGAAATCGGGCAGCGCCTGCAACGCGACCTGCGCGGCCAGCGTCGAGAAATCGGCCTTGGGGGACACCTGAAGCTGCAGGCTCACGGGCGCGGTCGCGCCGGAGCGGGCGACGGCGCGCGTCCAGAACACGATGCTGTCGCCGCGCGGGTCGCCGCTCGCGACGCCCTGCGGGAAGCTGTAGACGCCGGCGGCGGGCGCGGTGCTCGCGCCGGTGCTGGCGGCAGCGGGTGCGTCGTCGTCGGACGAGCACGCGGCGAGCGTGCCGCTGGCCGCGGCGATCGTGAAGAAGGCGGAGGAACGGAGAAAGTGGCGGCGGTTCATTTGTTGGCTTCCTTTTGTTATCGGGAATGGCACCGCGACAATAAAGAGCGAGTTTGACGTGCGGGTGAATGCGGACGAAATGCATCGCGACTAGAGGAAACCGTCGAATCAAGCGCGCCATGCCGCTGACGATTATGTCGGATGCGCTCGATCAATCGGCCGGCGGCACGCCACGGAATGCCACATTCGGCGGGTGCGGGAAGGCGCTGAATAACGATGGCGGTACGGCGCTCCGGTGGTTAAGATGCGCTTCGGCCGGCCGCTGGCGCGAATGCGCGCGTGCGGTATTTCAAAATGAACGACGGGAGCGCGAATTCGTGGATATGTTGGTCGGCGTGTTGCGCCTCTTCATGGCGCTGGGCCAATTGGTGACGGCGGTCGTCAGGAAATTGGGCGGCGTGGGCGCGATTTTCTTTTTCGGCTCGGCCGCGTTGTATATCGCCTGGCTATGCATGCTCGAACCGGTCACGCGCGTCGACGTGTTCTTCGCCCGGCATCTGCTCGATTCCGCTCCGCACGCGGTGTTTCACGAGCACGACGTGCAGTCGGCCGTCATGTTGAGCAAGTTTTGGCTCGCGCTGTTTATGTCGGCCACCGTCGGCATGGAGATCGCCTTCGGCTGGCGTCATTCCCGTAAAATTTAATATCAAAATAAATCGAATGATCTTCAATGCTCGCAAGAGTGTTGAATATGATGGAGTATTCCTGCTGCGCATCGAATTCCGTAACGAATGGATTATCTTTCGCTTGCCGTATATCGGGCCTCGGGTTTTAAAGAAAATTCCGATATACAGAGCGCAATCAACATTCCATGAGAAAGGGAAGCGCCATGAGCAATAGCAGAGATGTAAAGGCACCGGCTTCTGGATACCTGACGGACTACAAATTGAACGGCCAGCAGCGCAAGGGCGTGAAATTCAGCGAGGGCTCGCTCGCGTATTTCGAGCATTACGATATCGTCGTGGAAGGGGTGGCGTATCAGAACCCCGAGAAAATCGATGCGGACGCCATCGTCCTGGTGCCGGCCGGCGAGGACATCGCCTGGAACAGCCGGATCGGCGTGTATGGCGCGAATGGCACCGAAGCGAGCCAGGCGGTGTTTCTGGCGGGCGAAGTGTTCCGCCCGGGTGCGGGCCACATCGATAACGCCGGCGACAAGACGCGCATCGTGTTCGATTCGGGCAACGTCACGCGCTACACCCATTATTCGGCCAACGTCGACGGTGCCGAACATGGCGGCCTGACGATCGTCGAGAACAAGAACGCCGTCGAACTGCCGGTGAAGGTGCACGAGAACGCGAAGATCGTCGTGTTCGGGCACAGCGATTCCGACAAGAAGACCGCGGTGTTCGACGGCCTGTCCGAAGCCGAGCCGCTGCACGGCGCGGTGGTGTTCCACGGCACCACGTCCACCTGCGTGATGTTCATGAAGGGCGACCTGACCAAGTTCGCGCCCGGCTACAAGCTGCGGTACGAAGGCGACAAATCGACGGTCGAGGCGCGGCGCCTGTCGCCCACGCACATCCGCTTCGAAACGGTCGGCCGCAATATCGTCACCGAAGTCCAGCTTTTTTCGCTGAAGGCCGACGGGTCGGAAGACCGGCTGCTGTTCAAGGGCCGCTACAACAAGGACGAAGCGGCCAAGTTCGACCACAACGACTGAACCGCGGCGGTTCGTCCGCGCAACGCGGCACGCACCGCCCATCCCGCGCGCGGCCCGGCGCCGGTCCAACCGGGCCGGGCCGCGCCGGTTTCATCCTCCGCGCTTGCGCTCCGCCGGCACCCCCAGCATCTGCGGTAGCCGTTCCCCGAGAAATTCGATGAACGTGCGCAGCCGCGCCGACAACTGATTGCGTTCGAGATACACCGCATAAATATCGGCGTTCGGCAGCGTCCAATCGGTCAGCAGCGGCACGAGCGAGCCGTCGCGCAGCCGCGCCTCGGTTTCCCATTGCGAGCGTATCGCGATGCCGTGGCCGTCGAGCGCCCACTTGAGCACGGCCGCGCCGTCGTTGCTGCTGAGCGGCCCGCGCACCTTGATGCTTTCTTCCTGGCTGCCGCGCGTGAAGTGCCAGTTGCCGTAGGTCGAATCGTTTTCGCGCAGGATCAGGCAGGCGTGCTGCGCCAGCTCGCGCGGCGTGCGCGGCAGCCCGCGGCGCGCCAGATAGGCCGGCGCCGCGCACACGATGCGGCGGTTGCGCACCAGCCGCCGCGCGTTGATGCGCGCCTCGGGCACGTCGCCGAAGCGGATGCCGACGTCGAACGCATGCTCCTGCAGGCTCATCGGCCGGTCGGTCAGTTGCAACTGGATCTCCATCGACGGATGGCGCAGCGCGAATTCCGACACGGCCGGCGCGACCCAGGTGCGCCCGAAGCCGAACGACGCGTTCACGCGCAACAGCCCGGCCGGCTCGGCCCGGCTGCGGCTGACCTGCTGCTCGAGCTCGGCCAGCTCGGCGAGGATCCGCGCGCCGCTGTTCAGATACAGCTCGCCCTCGGTCGTCACGCTGATCTGCCGCGTGGTGCGGTTCAGCAGCCGCACGCCGAGCCGCGTCTCGATCTGCTTGAGGCGCTTGCTGACCGACGGCGGCGTCACGCCCAGCTCGCGCGCGGCCGCCGTCAGGCTGCCCTGGCGCACCACCCGCTCGAACAAAGCGAGATCCGAGATCGCGTCCATTGTTTCCCTCAGGTTAATACCTGTTTGCTTTTGCCGATACCTTGGCGTTCAAGGCAGCAATTAGACTACAAAAAACGCAGGAGGAACCATGTTCGACGACTTCACCCCCGTCCAGGTCGAGACCGACGGTATTCAGATTCAAGCGCTGCGCGGCGGCCACGGCCCGGCGCTGTTGCTGTTGCACGGCCATCCGCAGACGCGTGCGATCTGGCATCGCGTCGCGCCGGTGCTGGCGCGGGAATTCACCGTGATCGCGGCCGACCTGCGCGGCTACGGCGACAGCGGCAAGCCGGCCGGCCAGCCCGATCACGCCAATTATTCGAAGCGCCGGATGGCGCAGGATCAGGTCGACCTGATGCGCGCGCTCGGCTTCGCGCAATTCGACGTGCTGGCTCACGATCGCGGCGCGCGCGTGGCCGTGCGCATGGCGCTCGATCATCCGGACGCGGTGCGCCGGCTCGTCACGCTCGACATCGCGCCCACGCTGGCGATGTACGAGCAGACCTCGTTCGCGTTCGCGCGCGCCTACTGGCACTGGTTCTTCCTGGTGCGGCCCGCGCCGTTCCCCGAAACGCTGATCCACGCCGATCCCGATCTGTACCTGAAGCAGACCATCGGCGCGCGCAGCGCGGGGCTCAAGCCGTTCGCGCCCGAGGCCTATGCGGAATACCTGCGCTGCCTGTCCGATCCGGCCACCGCGCACGGCATCTGCGAGGACTACCGCGCATCGGTCACGATCGACCTCGATCACGACCGCGCCGACCTGGCCGAAGGCCGCAAGCTGGCCTGCCCGATGCTGGCCCTGTGGGGCGCAGACGGCGTGATCGGCCAATGCTTCGACCCGCTCGCCGAATGGCGGCGCTGGTCTGATTCGGTCACCGGCCACGCGCTGCCGTGCGGCCACTACATCCCCGAGGAAGCGCCCGACGCGCTGCTCGACGCCGCGCTGCCGTTCCTGCGCGGCGCGGCCTGACGCCGGCCCGCACGTTCCGTACCCCTGAACATTCACCCACGATACGAGAGGAACCGGGATGGCTATCCGGACGCTGTACCAGAAGCTCGTCGATTCGCACACCGTCGCGCCGCTCGACGCCGACAACGTGCTGCTCTACGCCGACCTGCATCTGATGAACGAATACACCAGCCCGCAGGCGTTCGCCGGGCTGGACGAGAAGGGCCGCGCGGTGCGCCGGCCCGGCCAGCAGGTCGCCGTGGTCAGCCACATCATCCCGACCCATGCCGAGACGCCGCGCCGGATCATCGACGTGGCGTCCGCCACGCAGGCCACCAACCTCGCGCGCAACTGCGAGCGGGCCGGCATCCGCCTGTTCGGCACCAACGATCCCGATCAGGGCATCGAGCACGTGGTCGCGCCCGAGCACGGCTTCGTGCGGCCCGGCATGGTGATCCTGTGCGGCGACAGCCACACCACCACCTACGGCGCGCTCGGGGCGCTCGGCTTCGGCATCGGCACCTCCGAAGTCGAGCATGTGCTGGCGACCCAAACGCTCGTCTACCGTCTCGCGCAGACCATGCGCATCACGATCGACGGCCCGCTGCCGTACGGCACCACGTCGAAGGATCTCGTGATCTGGCTGATCGCACGGATCGGCGCGCAGGGCGCGCGCGGCTATGCCGTGGAATTCGCGGGCAGCACGCTCGCGGGCCTCACGGCCGAGGCGCGCATGACGCTTTGCAACATGACGGTGGAGGCCGGCGCGCGCGCCGCGCTGATCGCGCCCGACGCCACCACGCTCGATTACGTGCGCCGCCATGTGGATTTCGACGACGCGCAATGGGCCGCCGCCTGCGCCGATTGGGCCGCGCTGGCCAGCGATCCGGGCGCACGCTTCGACGCCGAGCACCGCTTCGACGCCAGCCAGGTCGCGCCGTTCGTGACCTGGGGCACCAGCCCCGATCAGGCGATTGCGATCGACGCCGCCGTGCCCGCCGCGGAAGATCAGGCCACGCCGGCCGAGGCCGAATCCGCGCGCCGCGCGCTCGACTACATCGGCCTGCAGGCCGGTGCGCCGATCGCCGGCACGCCGGTGCAGCGCGTGTTCATCGGCTCGTGCACCAACGGCCGCATCGAGGATCTGCGCGTGGTGGCCGACATCGTGCGCGGCCGCCGCGTGGCCGACGGCGTGCGCGCGATGGTGGTGCCGGGCTCGGGCCGCGTGCGCCGCCAGGCCGAGGCCGAAGGCATCGCGCGCGTGCTGACCGATGCGGGCTTCGAATGGCGCGAGCCGGGCTGCTCGATGTGCCTCGCGATGAACGACGATTTCCTGGAAGCCGGCGAACGCTGCGCCTCCACCACCAACCGCAATTTCGAAGGGCGGCAGGGGCGTGGCGGGCGCACCCATCTGATGAGCCCCGCGATGGCCGCCGCCGCGGCGCTGACCGGCCGCCTGACCGACATCCGCACGCTGGAGCACTGACATGAGCCTGCTGACCCATCTCGAAGGCCGCGCGCTGCCGCTGCCGATCGACAACCTCGACACCGACCAGATCATGCCGAAGCAATTCCTGCGCGGCATCGACAAATCGGGCCTCGCACAGGGGCTGCTGTACGACCTGCGCGTCGATGCGCAGGGCCGCCCGCGCGACGGCGCGGTGCTGAACGATCCGCGCCACGCGGGCGCGTCGATCCTGATCGGCGGCGCGAACTTCGGCTGCGGATCGAGCCGCGAACACGCGGTGTGGGGCCTGCTGCAATATGGCATCACCGCCGTGATCGCGCCGAGCTTCGCCGAGATCTTCTATTCGAACGCGATGAACAACCGGCTGCTGCTGGTGGCGCTGCCGCGCGCAGCGGTGGACGCGCTGACCGCCACGGCGCAGGCCGATCCCGAAGGCATCCTGAAGATCGACCTCGAAGCGCAGACGGTCGCCACGCCCGGCGGCGCGACGCATGCGTTCCCGATCGGCGCGCGCCACAAGCGCATGGTGATCGACGGCGTCGACACCATCGATCTGACGCTCGCGATGGCCGAGGCGATCGACGCGTTCGAGCAACGACATCGCGCCGCGCATCCGTGGGCGCTGATCGACGCGCCCGGCGCGGCGGCTTCCTCGGTTCCGGCCGCTTCGGTCACCTGAACACGGGCGGCTCGGCCGCCTGAACCCCGGCCGTTCCCGGCCGGCCTTTTCCCGCACCACGCATCGCTCCGACCTCCCGGCAACAGGGCGGCGGGGACGGCGCACGCCCCTTTCTTTCCGGAGGAGACATGACGACTCGCACTCAATCCGTTCCGCTTTGGCGGCATCTTTACTTTCAAGTGCTGGTGGCGATCGCGCTCGGCATCGCGTTCGGCCATTTCGCGCCGTCGGCGGCCGTGGCGCTGAAGCCGCTCGGCGATCTGTTCGTGCGCCTGATCCGCATGGTGATCGCGCCCGTGGTGTTCTGCGCCGTGGTGGCCGGCATCGCCAGCATGCGCGACCTGAAGGCCGTGGGCCGCGCCGGCGGCAAGGCGCTGCTGTATTTCGAGGCGATTTCCACCGTGGCGCTCGGCTTCGGGTTGCTGATGGGGCACCTTTTGCAACCGGGCGCGGGCTTCAACGTGTCGATCGCGTCGCTCGACGCATCGGCCGTGTCGGGCTACGTGTCGCGCGCCGCGCACGGCGAGGGGCTGACCGGCTTCCTGATGCATGTGGTGCCCGAGACGTTCGTGGGCGCGTTCACGCACGAGGACATCCTGCCCGTGCTGCTGCTCGCGCTGCTGTGCGGTTCGGCGCTGTCGGTGCTCGGCGAGAAGGTGCGGCCGGTGGTCGATTTCGTCGACGGCGTGGCGGCCATGATGTTCCGCATCGTCGGCTTCATCGCGCGCGTCGCGCCGGTGGGCGCGTTCGGCGCGATCGCGTTCACGGTCGGCAAGTTCGGCGTGGGCTCGCTGCTGCCCATGCTGAAGCTGGTCGGCTGCTTCTACCTGACCGCGTTGCTGTTCGTGTTCGTGGTGCTCGGCGCGGTGGCGCGGCTCGCGGGATTCAGCATCGTGCGCTTCCTGGTGTTCATTCGCGAGGAGTTGCTGATCGTGCTCGGCACGTCCACGTCCGAAAGCGCGCTGCCGCAACTGATGCTCAAGCTCGAACAGCTCGGCTGCCAGCGCGGCGTGGTGGGGCTGGTGGTGCCCACCGGCTATTCGTTCAACCTCGACGGCACCAGCATCTACATGACGCTCGCCGTGCTGTTTCTCGCGCAGGCCACCAATACGCCGCTCACGCTGACGCAGCAACTGACGCTGCTGGCCGTCACCATGCTGACCTCGAAGGGTTCGGCGGCGGTGGTGGGGGCGGGCTTCGTGACGCTGGCGGCGAGCCTGTCGGTGGTGCCCACCCTGCCGGTGGCCGCGATGGTGCTGGTGCTCGGCATCGACCGCTTCATGTCCGAATGCCGCTCGCTGACGAATCTGGTCGGCAATGGGGTGGCGGCGATCGTGGTGTGTGCGTGGGAGGGCGCGCTCGATCGGGAGCGGATGCGGGCGGTGTTGAGCGGAAAGGTGCGGGTGGGGGAGGCGGTGGCCGAGGACGGCGGCGAGGCGGCGGGTCGCGGTGGGATGGCGGGGCAGCAGCGGTGAGGTGGGGGGCTTTGCGGCGCCTATCGGTTTTGTATGCGTGCGGGGCGATCAAAAACAATTCGTGCCGCAAGTCCTCCAACATTTATCGCTGCCGCTGTCTTGCGAGTGCCGAGGGTTTTTCAAACGAACCGTACGGCTCATGGTCATCGAATGACATTGCGAAAGCGAAGATGCCTTGTGCCTCTTCGGGATCGGGTATATCAGCGTTGCTTGACCGCGTTTTTGCTACTGCATACCCGGAGACTTCGTCGATCTTTTGTATAGGGCAAATGCGCGATGTCGCAGATTCTGCGGAAAGTTTCGATTTCGGGAAATTTCGATCAATAACTCGACAATGCCATCGTCAACCGGTACGCCTTGTTCCAGCCAGCCGACCGCCAGGTCGCACCAATAGGGCGTTGGCCAGCGTAGCCCGGCGACCACGATTTCCCGGGCAGAATCGACGCCCGGTACGAACTCGGCAAACGGATACGCAAGCGGCAGGACAATGGACGGCGGCTTCATCTTGACGGCTGTTCGGGTTAATTTCAGCGGCTGCGGATTGGCAATCTTGATTGTCATTGATTTAGATGCGGATGTCGAATGCCACTAAGGCTGGAGGCGTCGATGTAACTGGCTGTAGCCGACTGCGGATTCAGCCATTCGAGCGAAGGCGGCGGCAACGGTCGCCTCCAAACTACAATTGTCATCCAGGTCGACTACATTGACTGGCAACTGACAGCCCACGAACCTATCCGAATTTGACCCAATCGGCTTGCAGTGGATTATCCGTGGCGTGGCCGTTGGTCGACCGGCGACGCCAATAGCGGAATTGACAAAAAACATAAGGAAGCACGCGTAAATGTGGGGCGCAGCGGAACCGAAAGATTTCGCCCAGATGCGATTGCGGCTGGATTTTGGCCTGCGGCGCGCAATCATGGGCTTCAATGAATGGGCCGTGCCGGGCCTGGGTGGTGCGTTCTTCGTGCGCCAGCTCAGTTGGGCGTGCATGGGATTGCGCCTGGCGCAGGAGGTCGATACGCCGGCAACGGCCGCACGCATTGCGGAAGCGCTTGAGGCGTTGGCGAGTTGGATCGTGGTGCGCCGCGATCCGCAAGCAAAGTCGGAGCGGCGCATACAGGGCAAACGTAAATTCGCCGATTGCACCAGTTTGTCATTCAGCGATGTCGCGAAGGGCGGCGCGTATGTCACCGTTCCGTTTCGTCGTTCCGCAACGCGTGCGCTGCCGGGGCTCAACCTATGCATCAGTGAGGCATCGCGCTTTAGCGGACTGGAGCTGACGGCCGCCGGTATCGAACTCGCCGAGCTTGCCTTCGCGAGCGGACAGGATTTGGACGGCGATGCGCGCCGCTGGCTGAAGGATTGGATCGAGGCCGGCGACAAGGGGGCGAAGAAAGTGCAGCCGGCCATCAAGGCCGCCCTCCAGCCATCGCTGGCCAGCGATGCCGAAAAGCGTCTTGTGCTGGAGCGTGTCCGCGGCGATGCACGCCGCGCAGATCTCGAAGAATTGTTGAACGGTCACACCGACGCCACGCTTGCAACCAAGAGCGGCCGCCATCATTTCCTTGCACAAGTTCGGCACGCTGAACACGCCGAGCAACTCGCAACCTGTTTCGCGTTTGAAGACGTGCGTGCGAGCACCTTGCAGGCTGCGCAGGCGATGAGCAATGCGATCCGCAGTTCGGCGCAGGCGGTGCGCGCGTTGGCAAAGCACCAGGATGTGGCCGATGCCTTCGCCGCGCTAGGCCACGCTTGCGATGTGCTGCGGGCGAGCATTGCGCCGGGAACGCCCGTGGATGCGACAGACTTTTGCGCGGAGCAGTCGGGTTCGCTCGACTTGGCGGAGCGAGTCGCGCTGCTGGCCGGTCGCGCGCCCATGGTGTTTTCCGTGATCGACGGACGCGTCGATCAGGGGGTGGCCTATACCGGCAAGCCGCTGGTAGCCGACGACGCTTACGATCTCCAGGAAGACACCGTGCCGGATGAAGGCTATGGCGTACCGCGCCCGCTGCTGCGCTTGCGTCAGTTGCTCGTCGATGCGGGGGCGCCTCAATGAGCACCATCAATGACCGTAGCGATCTCGAGGCGCTGTTCATGCCGCCGAAGGGTGAGCATGGCACGCATCTGCTGGTCTGCGGGCTCGGCGGCGATACCGAAACCCTTGAGCGGATGCTTACGGCGTTTACCAACGAGACGCCGGCTCAGCGCCGGTCCAGAGGCCTCGTACGTGGGCTGCTGTTGATCGACGCATCGAACCGGCCGGCGCAGATGCAGCCGGTGCCGGGCCTGCTGCAACTCGCGCCGTGCCTGAAGAAGGTGTGGCGCAGTCGCACGACGCTGATGCACGCGAAAGTGGCGCTCATGGGCTTCGGGCCATCGACACTCGGAGCCCCGCGCCGATGGCGTCTCGTCGTCTCAACCGGGAATTGGACTGCCGAAACCTGGGGGCGCCAAGCGCAGATCGATCTATTCTGGACGACGGAGTGGGACGAGCAAAGCGACGAGGCGAGCGCGTCTCAGGCCTTGGCCGACAACCATGCCGCATTCGTATTTTTCGAGCGATTGCTGCATGGCCTTTACGGTAAGCACTACGACAGCCTGGCCAATGATGCGCTCGTCACGGGATGGCTGGAAGTCTGGCGCGAGCGTTTGCAAGTGCGCGGGGCCGCATCGCGTCCGACGCCCCAATTCATTCATAGCCTGGACCAGCCGCTGTTTAAGCAGGTCCAGACGCGCTTCCCGTCGAGCGGCGTGTCGACCTTGGTTGCAGGGTCCGGCTTCTTCGAACAATCGAGAGAGTCGGCGGCGGATTCGCTGCCCACCGTGTTGCAGAAGCTCGAAACGCTCGGCAACCCCGGCACGCGTTTGTTGGTATTCAATCCCGAGCGAGCCGGTGGCCTTGCCGACTGGTTCGCGCAATTGCGCACAACCAAGGTGGGCGAACGCGGGCTGAAGCAAAGCCGGGCAGGCAAATGGGGGCTATGTTTGCCGCGAGACCCGCTGGAGAAAAAGCTGAAGGTTGGTCGCAAGTTCCTGCATGCCAAATACATCGCCGGGCTCGATCGCGTGAGGGGCGAGGATGAGGCAAGCGCGACACTCGCTTTTCTTTACCTCGGCTCAGGCAACCTCTCGCGTCGCGGCTTCCTCACGCGGGCAAATCTCGACGGCAATGCTTCCAGTTCCGTGAGCATTGGCAATGTCGAGGCTGGCGTGATCCTGTCGCCCAAGGCGCGCGTCACGCATGTTTGGCAGCGGCTCGCATGCGGCGATTGGGCATCGGAAGTGAATCTCGAGAATGCGATCGAGGGCCAGGGCGAAGATATGTTCGAGCCGCTTGATCCGCCTCCCGTGCTACTGCTGCGCCAGATCGGCGATCTCCTGTATCTCGTTCGCAGCGAAGTGCCGCCGTCCGCACTTTGGCTGCAAGCATCCGATGGCCATTGGCTCACGGTCGAATCCGACCAGGCGTCCGTGCATTGGGGGGCTGCCTGTCCTCAGTCGGTGCGTGTAACGAACATCGACCCAGCCGCGCAGCCCGATGGAGCCTGCTGGGATGTGGCCGTGCTGTCCGCGAATGGTCTGTTGTCCCGGCGCGCGATGCCGCCGCTGGAAATGGCAAGCATCCTGCAGGCACTGCTCGCGTTCCCTGCGCTTGCGCCGCACGATCACGAGGATGACGACGACGGCGGCGGGCAAACTGCGGCGCCCAGTGCGGCCGCGCACGCCAGCTCGGTCCGCTACGCCTTGCGGACGCTTGCGGTACTGATCGAAACGATTGCGCAGCGCAACGTTCTGACGACGCCTGAGGAATTTCCTTACTGGCTGGCGCAACTGCGCGCATTGTTGCTGGAACACACGGTGCCGGCCGAGCTGGCGGCGATCCGGGCACTCGGCGTCGATTTGTTCGACGCGTTGGACAAGCCGGGATTTGTGCCGACATGGTTTGCGTCGCGACCGGATCTGCTCGATCAATACCGAATTTTTCTTCAAGACTTGCGTGCGGCATGGTGCGTGTCGTCGAAGGCGGAGGTCTTATGTTCGTAAGCGATACGAAGCGCAGCAGGAAGAATGTGTTGGACTGGAATCTGGTGCTTGAGCGGCTCGAACAGCTTGCGAGCATCGAGCAATTGCCGGACGGAACCGCGTTGTGGCGGGCCAATCAGCATGCTTCGCTGCGCTGGATGGTGCGGCGGCTCAGAGAGGAGCCGGGCGTGCTGGTAGCCGACGAAGTCGGGCTTGGCAAAACGCGCCTGGCCGTGGCGCTCGCGGTCTGCGTGGCGGCGAGCGGAGGCCGCGTTGCCGTGCTGATTCCGCCAGGGCTTGCCTATCAGTGGCAGGACGAGGAACTGCGAGGCTTCCTTGCGCATTTGAGCACGCTGTCGCTGCCCTGGTTGCCCGACGTGCTCCCGCATCGTTTCTTGCGGACTTACGCGGATCTGTTCGCAGATGGCAGTGAAGACGAGATCGGCAGCACGAACGATAGTCCGTATCCGCTGGCGGATGCGTACCCGATTCTGTTCATCTCGCATGGGTTTGGATTGCCGCCGGTAGGCAAGGTGGTGAACCAAGAGCTGTGGGCACTGCCTTACCTTGCCAAGAAAGCCGCAGGGTTTGACGCATACGGCGCCGGAAAACTGGCGGTCAGTGCGATGCAGGAGTGCGCAGCACGGTATATCGGAGCGCATGGCAGTGCGGGTTTGCGCCGCCGGCTGGGGGCAGCCACGCTTGGTAGGCCGGTGCCGGAAGCTTTCAAGGACGAGCAGCACGCCGAACTGTTTAGAAACGTGATCGGCGAACTGCTAGGGAATTTCGATCTCCTCATCATTGATGAGGCGCACAAGAGCCGCGCCGGCGCGGACCTCAGCCTCGCGGAAAAGCAGGCGCAGGGCAAATTGCGCAGCCGGCTGACCAAACTGATCGATAGCATTCTGATGGCGGATTCGCGGGCAAAGCCGTCGAAACGGGTCGCGCTCACTGCCACTCCCATGGAGCTCGGCGTCGATCAATGGAAGGCGATTTTCAGCCGGCTTGGCCTGGGAGCAGAGCGGGTCGTCAGTCTTGGCAAAGTCGTTGAACGCTTTGCCGATGCAGTCGATATGCTGCGTTCGGGGTCGCAGGTCGAAATTGACGAGCTCAAAGAAGCCGCCAGCGAATTTCAAGGGAATTTGCGTGATATCGTCACGCGGCGTTTGTGGCGTGATCATCCGTTGGTCAAGCGTTATTCGGAGTCGCCTGGCGTGCACAATCGCGCGTATCCTCGCGCGCATCCTCACCGTGAATACATTACGCACTCGCTGGTGCCGGCCTGTTTGCCACAAGAGGAGCGCCGGAAGCTCGCGTTGTCCGAGGCGTTGTCCGCGGCGGCGCGGGGGGCGAGCGTCGGACACGAACTGAAGACAGCGGGCATTCGCTTTTCGCAGGCCCTGCCGAATCTTCCGGAAGCTGTTCGAGACAAGGATGGCGACGGGAAACAGAAGAACGAGTGCGATGAAACGGCCGCGCCCGTGGCGCTCGTGGCGGACCCTGCTACGCATGCGCGATTGCAACGTTGCGAATACTGGCGCGCCATCTCTGAAAGCGAGGATCACAAGCAGCTTGGCAAGGTCGGTGCCGATCCGCATCATGCGTTGCAATGGCATCCGCGCGTGCGGAAGGCGGTGCGGTTGATTGAAAAACTCGCCAACGGTAAAAAAGGCGAAAAGGTGCTTGTTTTCGGCGAATACCTGGCCTCGCTGCATGCGCTGAACCGTAGCCTGAACATTCGTCACTACCTGCAACATCTGCGCAATGAGACGCCGATTCCGCTGCCGGTGGGCGTGCATGCCAACGATGCCGACATCCAGCGCTGGCGGCTCGACCCGGAGTTTGGTCTTGCCGCCATGAGCGACGAGGAATTTGAAAAGAAGGCCCAAGATTTCTCGGAGCGCTATGAGCGTGAGCGTGAACAACTGCGCGACGTGTGCAAGCAGGTTGTGGAAGAGGTCGGGCTCGCGTCCAAGCTCTCCGTGGAGTTGGCTGGGGTGTTGATTACGTGGTTGATCCAGCAACTCTGTGTCGCGGACCAACTGTGGCGTGTCGATGTGCCTGATCAGCGGGATTGCGTGCGTGCGGAGGCGCGTAAGCTCCTCTCGAGCCTGCACGATCCCGACCCGCCCGAAGACGTCGACGAGCAGAAGGCCGAGCGAAACGCCCTGAGTTGGAACCGGATTGTCGAGCAGCTAAAGCACGAACTTCAGTGCAATCAGAACGGCGATTACGTATTCCGCATGAGCCCTTTCGCACAGCTGATGATTGGCGATACCAAACCGGCTACGCGTCGCGCGCGTCAAGGTACGTTCAATCATCCGAGCCTCAATCCGCGTGTGCTGCTGGGTCAGGCCGACGTGATGAGCGAGGGGCTGAATCTTCATCGTGCATGCCGAACGGTGGTTTTGTTTCATCTGGACTGGAACCCGGGGCGGATCGAACAGCAAATCGGACGCGTGGATCGGCAGAACAGCGCATGGATGAATGCATGCGAGGAGGCGTTGCGAGATCGCGAAATGCCGCTGCCAACGATCAAGGTATATACCCTCGCGGTTCAGGGCACCTATGACGACCTGCGCTCGTCAGTGGTGCAGGAGCGGGTTAACTTGCTGCGTGCGCAGCTTTTTGGCGAAGTGCTGTCTCCGGAACGGCTTGCGCAACTGCCGCTACAGGCTCAAGAACTGATCTCGGACATTCACGTCGATTTCCGGCCAGAATGCTGATTCATCGCTTGCACGGCTGAGCGGGGCGCCTCGATGCCAGAAAATCGGCGGGCGCCCGCCTGCCCAGCCCCGATCAATCAGGCATGCGAAGCACCACCCTTCAGCGCCCGCTGATAGAACGTCTGGCCATCGACGACGAATCCCCCCGAATCGCCGGCCGCGATTCTCGCCTCGGCGATCGAAGCTGCCTGCCCGGGTTCGTCGTTGAGAAGATGGCAAATCAGGCGCTCCTTCCAAAAGTTCCATGCCGTATTCGGTACTCGCTGGAGAAGGTCGGAATTGAAGGCTTCTCCGAGTGTCATGAAGGCGTCCACGCTGCGGGGGCGATTGTCCATATCGATGCATGCCTGGGCCTCCGCAAGGCAATCCCGAACGCCGCGCGTCAACGCTTCGTCATTCCAATCCGAAACGGAGGTGGCGCCTTCGTGGAGCGAGATGCCATGAAGCGTGTAAGCGCCGTCCGCACGCAGGCTCAATGGCGCCTGCGAATTGCCCGTCATTCCCAGGATGCGCCACAATTGCAAATCGAACGCCATGGGTTTGCACGTGAGCCGGTGAAAAATTCTATTTTTCTTGGCGTCGCCGTAAATCAGCAGGGCGAGAAACATCTCGCCTTCCACGCGAAACGCGTGATGCGCCTTGGTTTTCCAGCCGCATGACTTGCCTTCCTCCTTGAGGGCGGCATTGAGCTTTTTGGTAAGTTCGGAATGCTTCATCGAGCCAGGGAGAATGGATCAGGAAAGTCGGCTCATGGCTTTCGCATCGCCGTGCGGCATTATCGACCTACAATGACGTGTCAAAAAACGGGACGCGCTTCAGGCGCGCGGAAAATGACCGACAAACTCGACAACTATACCGAAGCGCTCACCGCCTTGGTTCGCGAAGCCATTCGTTGTTCGCCCGAATCCTGGGACAAGGGGCGGCTGACGATTCGGTGCGATGGCCACCGCATCGACTACACGCTCAAAAACGCGGGCTCCGACGATAAAGCGGCTATTTCGAACGAGCTTGCCCGGCTCTGCGAGGATTACTGGAGCGCCTTCATGAAGAAGGGCGAGCCGTGGATCGAGTCGGAGGTCGAATTCCGTCAGGTCGACGGTCAATGGTCCTTCAACGCCAACTACACCTACCCGAAGCCACCCACCGCCGCTGTCCAGCCATCGAAGCCGTTCTGGAAATTCTGGCACTAGCCGGCCAGCGGAAATCCGGTTGCCGGCGGCGCTGGTCGCTCGATCGCCGTTCAACCGCGATCACACCCACAGCCGATACACCCAAAACGACTCGTCTTCAACGAACCGCCGGGAGAATTCGTTTGGGGAAAAGCCCGTGGTGCGCTTCACCGCGCGGCTCAGGTGCGCCTGGTCGGCAAAGCCTTCGTCGTGCGCGATCGCGGCCCAATCGAGCGGTTCGTCGGCGTCGTAGCGTGCCCGGGCGCTGAAGAACAGGCGCTCCGTCTTGACGAGCGATTGCCATTCCCGCAACGAGCGCCCGCTGTACGCCTTGATACGGCGTTCGACTTGACGCGGGCTATGCGAGCGCCGCCATTCGTGTGCCTGCCAGGCCAACCGCTGCACCCAATAGCGGCCGGCTTCGCTCAACGATGGCCGCATCGCACCGGCGCTACCCGCGGCTCGCCAACGCGGCAGCAAATGGCGCTGAAGTGCGTCGAGCGCGGCCGCGTCGCTGTCCGAGGCGAGCAGGGCCTCGAGCAGCGCTTGCCAGGTTTCGCCAAGCAAGGCTCGCGCGTCGACGATGCGATCCTGAATGTCGGCCAGATCGATCTGGAACAGCGTTCGCGCGGCGTCGGCTTCGAAGCAGATCATTCCGGCGCGGCCGTTGGTGGGCGCCCAGCACGTGGCGGGATGCGAGTGGCTTCCCGACAGGACGATCGGCGCGTCGAACGGTTGCCACCGGTAGCCCGTGTCGGTTGGCTCGATGCGGCCCGCGTCGGTGTCCTGAAACCAGGTGAGGCTGACCAACTGCGACGCCGGAAAGTGCGTCAACCGCTGCGCGTCGCTCAGATCGAAACCGCGCGTGTCGCGGCACAGCACCGCGACCACGGCGCCGTGCAGGCCGAGCGGCGGAAGGTGCAGCCGCGTGGGCGGACGCTGGCCGCCGTGCGACGCCAGCGGCGCGCGCGTCAGCGGATCGGGGCAGGGCGAAAGGCAAGGCGTGGCGTTCATCACGAGTAGGCGGGCCGATGCCCGCGATGTCGTTTGCGTTCAAGAAATGGCGTGACGACCCGTTCAGAATCGGGCTCACGATCATCACGCCACCCGATTCCATGACCACGCCTTCCGAGCGCCAATGTCCGTTGCATCGTCATCCCTCTCCCAAGGCGTCGTCGGCGCGTTCGCCGGCGGCGTGGCCGCCTGGCCCGGCACCCGGCCTCACCGGTTGGCATTTGCTGATCGCCATGTCGCGCGATTTGCCGGGGATGCTCGCCCGGTGGCAAAAGGCGCACGGCGACATCGTGCATCTGCGGATCTGGCCAGAGCATGACGTGGTTGTCGCCGATCCGCAACTTGCGCGCGAGTTGCTCGTGACGCATCACGATGCGCTGATGCGCTGGGAGCGCGCGATCAGCGTGTTCTCGCAGGTACACGGGCAGAGCGTGCTGACCACCGAGGGCGAATCGTGGCGAACCCGCCGTCACGCGCTGGCGCCCAATTTCGCGCCGAAGGCCGTGCAGGGTTTCTCGCCGACGATCGTCGAGGCGTCCGCCCAGGCGTTGGCGCAGTGGCCGAGCGCGCACGACCATTGGCCGGTCGAAAGCGCACTGACCGCGTTGGCCATGGACGCGATTCTGCGGATGGCCTTCTCGTGCAGCGTGGACGAGGATCTGCACGCCGTCGAGCAGGCGATCCGTGTGACGAGCGCGGCGGCCAACGCCGAGTTCTTCTGGCCGGCCAGCATGCCCGACTGGATGCCGTGGAAACGCGCGAAGCGCAAGGCGCTCGGGACGCTGAAGGACATGATCGAGCGGCATTTGCAGCGGCGCTTGAGCCTGGCGCGCGACGCCTGGCCCGACGACCTGCTGACGCGCTTTCTACAGGCGCGCG
This sequence comes from Burkholderia sp. Ac-20379, assembly GCF_017104645.1. Taxonomy (GTDB): domain Bacteria; phylum Pseudomonadota; class Gammaproteobacteria; order Burkholderiales; family Burkholderiaceae; genus Burkholderia. Next base: position 64,435 of record NZ_JAAGPF010000001.1, on the reverse strand, counting down.
AAGCCGCGCCGGCGTTGTCGCTCGACGATGTGCGCGACGAATGCATGACCCTGTTCCTCGCCGGCCACGAGACGACGGCGGCGACGCTGGTGTGGTGGACGTGGTGCATGGCGTCGAATCCCGAGGCGCAACGCATGGCGCGCGACGAGGTGCGGCGCGTCCTGCAAGGCAGGGATCCCACGCTCGACGCGTTGCCGGCGCTCGGCTATCTGACGCAAACCATCAAGGAGACGATGCGGCGCTATCCCGTCGCGCCGCTGCTGATCAGCCGCCGTTCCCGGCACGCGATTCAACTGGGCCAATGGGCGTTTCCCGCGCGCACGCTGTTCATGATCCCGGTGCAACTGATGCACCACGATGCGCGCTGGTTTCCGGATCCGGACGCGTTTCGGCCCGAGCGGTTCGCGCACGACGCGCCGGAAATCCCGCGCGGGGCCTACATGCCGTTTGGGAGCGGCCCGCGTGTCTGCATCGGACAACATCTGGCGATGGCCGAAATGACCGTCATCGCGGCCATGCTGTTGCAGCGTTTCGCGTTCGCCGTGCCGGCGGGGGCGGCTGCGCCGCGTCCCGTGCTGCGCGTCACCTTGCGGCCGGACGAGCCGATGCACCTGGCGATCCGGCGCATCGATCCGGAGGCCGCGTCGTAGGCGTCACCGCCGCGGCACCAGCGGGCGCAACGCGTCGATCAATGCCGTGGCGCCGCGGCACACCTCGCCGTCGTGCCCCTCGATGTCGACGAGGCCGCCTCGATTCACGGCGTCGGTGGCCTTGATCAGCAGGACTGCGAGGCTTGCGGGCAGGCTGCGATGCATGATCTCGTCCCAGTGCCCGCGGGGCACGGCGTGGGCATCAATCGTCCGTCCCGACAGTTCGCTCAGCGCGGCCGCCACGTCGTTGGCGCTGTAGCGCCGGGGGCCTTCCGCGTGGCACACCGCCAGGCCGCGCTGCCACTCCGGCCGCAACAGCAACGCCGCCGCGATCGTGCCGAGGTCGGGCGCGGAGATCGTGGGAACCACTTTGTCCAAAGGGGCGAGCAACGTCGGGAGGCGGCCGGACTCGATCGCCGCCGGAACGGTTCTCGCCCAATTTTGCATATGTTCAGCCGACCGAACGATCAGCGTGTCCCCGCCGATCCGGGCAAGTTGCCGCTCGAACTCGCGGAACAGGCTGGGCATGCCGATGTCGGCGTCGACATACGCGCCGTAGTCCGAGATCGCCAGCGTGCGCGGCGGACGCGCGTGCTGCAGCGCCGCGCTCAGGCTCGCGATCGATCTGCGCAGATCGGCGGCCGGATCCTCGGCCTGCGGCGTCAGTGGAACGACGACCTGCACCGCGTTGGCACCGGCGATCGCGTTCGCGAGCGCTTCGGAATCCTGTATGTCGGCAAAGGCGACTTCGCAGCCGATTTCGGCGAGCCGGGCCGCCTTCGACGCATTGCGCAACACGGCTCTGACCGGCACGCCGGATTGGCGCAGTGCGGATGCGGCTGCGTAGCCCACTTTTCCAGCGGCGCCCACGATGGCATACATGGCAAGTCCTCGTTGAGATGAAGGCTCAAGGGTCGAGGATTCGGCGCGGCCGGTCTTGCAGATTCGGGCGGGGTTTTGCAGATTCGGCTGGGTTTTTCAATCCGGACGCGCGATGTCGCTCGGCAGCAGGCCGAGAACGCGCCGCATCGTCGTGCTCATGTGGCTCTGACTCGCAAAGCCGGCGGCCAGCGCCACTTCGCTCGCCGGGGTTCGGGTCGTGGCGATGAGCACGCGAGCGTGTTCGGCGCGGCGGCGGATCACATATTGATGAACCGGCGCGCCGGTGCTGTTGCGAAACAGCGATTTCAGGCGCGTCACGCTGATACCGGCCAGCGCGGCCAGATCGGCGAGGTGCAACGGTTGATCGAGGTTGGCCTCGATGAACTCGGTCAGCAAGGTCAACTGGCGCGGCGAAAGCCTTGGCGTGTCGTATCGCGCCGGGTTGGGGCGGCGGTCCGTGGCCGTTTCTACCAGCCGAACCGCCAGCGCGCTTGCCAAGTGGTCGATGAACAGCGGATCGGAGGGCGATTCGGCCTCGAGCTCCGCCTTGATGGCGAAGCCGATCGCCTCGATCCGCGCATCGCGCAGCGCCATGCGCGGCATCACATCGATCTTGGCGGCATCGCCGTGCAGATCCTCGGCAACCTGTTCGAGCAGCGACGGCGCAAGCCCCAACCGCAGGATCCGGCAATCCGCATCGTCTTCCCACGACGAATCCATGCCGGCGGGAACGAAGCCGAAGTCGCCAAGCTTCTGCACACGCCGCACCCTCGTGCCGTCACAGAAGCAATCGGCGTTGACCGGCGGCCCGAAGTGCATGCCCAGGGTATGCACGTCGGCGCCGCGCACGTGGGACACGCCACGCGGGATGTGCACCAGCGCGGCGGTCAGCGCATGCCATCCTCGGTCGGCGCTCGAATGGAGAACCTTCGGCAGAAGCGGCGGGGTGGTTGTCATGGGGGATTGGGGCCGGATTAGTCGGGCCGGCCGTGCGCGTTGCGGTGGCTTGAGGATACACGCGGTGCGTTGCTGGCGAAGCGGGGGGCTTCGAGTCGGCTAAATGATACGGGGTGTGCCTGGGGTGCAAGAACCGCGCGTTTCGCCTGCTATCAGCCTGTCGAGCATCGCGTCGAAATCGTCTGCCAAATGCCGAGCAACCGCCTGGAGCGGAAGGTCGAGATGCAAGGCCAGTTCAGCAAGCAATGGTCGGGTTCGGTTGCCGTCGGTACGCAGACCGGGTTCGGTACTACACGTCCGTCGGTCGTCAGATCGCTATGAAGGACAGCTGGAAGTCATTCAGCGGAGGCCGGCTTGCGAGGGATTCGTGTTCGGCAACGCGGATCCCGACGGGTCTGTGCAACAGGCCGACAGCCCCGAAAAGGGCTACCGACCTGTCAAGCATAGCAAAAGTTGCCGCCCTCGGCCTCTTCAGAACCGGTAATTCACCCGCACGCTGCCTTGCTGCGCCGACGCATGCGTGGTGTTGATCATCCCGTCGTAATTCAAGGACACATCGAGTTGCTTGGCCGGATGGAAGGTGACGCCAGCGCCCACGGTCAGATACCCGCGCGGCAGGGTCGTCCCCGGCGCCGTGAACAGCGTGCCGTCTTGCGAAGCAACGCTCACCGCGCGATTCGTATCGAGCAGCTCGTGCGCGTAGCCGACACGCATCTGCACCTGCACCGGCCGGAATGCATCGCCGAACGCGCGATCGAACGCGATCTGCGCATACGGCTGCAAGCTGCGCACGTTGTCCGAGCCCACGCTCAGGTTCTGTCCACCCGCGCCGCTTTCGCCGAAGCCGTTCGCATGGAAGTACGCAAAGCGCAGACCGACGCTCGGCGTCACGGTCACGCTGCCCAGTTGCATCGGCAGGCTGGCCTGGCTGCCCAGGTTGAACTCCTGGCCCATGTGGTCGCCTTCGGCCTTGACCGTGCCGAACGGACGCTTCTGCGACAGGAAATCGAGCCCCGCGCCGAAGGTGGCCGCGAGATTCACCGCGCCGACGCTGCGCTGCGCATACAGCGCGGCACGCAGGCTGTCGGTCGTGCCCGAATCGCCAGTGGTTCGCTCGCTGATGTCGGCATGGTCGTAACCGGCGGCGATGCCCACCGTGTAGTCGCCGAACCGGCGCTCGACGCCGCCGAGGAAGCCGTAACGCTGGCTCTGGAAGCCCGGCGCGCCGTTCGTGCCGCCCACCTTGGTCTGGCTGCCCGTCGCGGTGATCCAGCCCGACGGCGTCGCCGACATACCCGCTGCGCTGGGGCCCAGACGGGCGAGCAGTGCGCTGCCCTGCGCCTGCGCACCGAGGATCGCGGTGGTGCCGAGTGCGGTGTAGATGCTCGTGTTGGTGGGCGCGATGACCACCGGCGCCGTCGTGCCGGAACCACTGGTGTCGCCGGAACCGCTCGTGTCGGCCGGATTCGCCAGCGCCAGGTTGACCGCGTTCGCGGTGTAATCGACGCTCTGCGTCAGCGTCCCGAGATTCGATGCGCCGGTGCTGGTCGTGCTGCTGAACGTGCCGCTCACGCCGCCCGCCGCCGACACCAGCGTGTAGGTCTTCGCCGTGTAGGTACCCGGATCGTAGGTGATCGCGAGCACGCCGTTCAGCGTTGCGCTGCCGCTTACCTTCAGTTGCGAGGCGTCGGTCGGGCTGACTTCGATGGCGAGCGTCGCGCCGCTCGACTGCGCATAGTTGCCGCCGACGCTCAGCGTGCCGATCGAACCGCCCGGCATCACGATGCCGTTGTTGATCACGTTGCCGCCGATGGTGCCGTGCCCGCGCAGCGTCGCACCAGTGTCGACGAGCACGTTGCCGCCGAGCACCGCCGTCGGCGTGTTGGCATCGCCCACTTCGAGCAGGCCGGAGGCCAGTTCGGTCGATCCGCTGAACGCGCTGCTGTTGCCGGTCAGCACGAGCGAGCCGGTGTTTTGCAACAGCAGCTTGCCGGTGCCGTTGAATGTGCCGCCATAGGTGCCGCTGGTGTTCGTCAGCGTCAGCGTCTGGCTGCCGAGCGCGACGGCGCCCGCACCGCTCAGGTTCGAGATCGTCGCGCCGCTCGTCGTGCCGGAGAGGTCGAGCGTGCCGGCGTTGGCGACCCCGCTTGACGACGCGATGCTGCCCGTGCCGCTCAACAGCAGCGTCGCGCCACTGGCGATCGAGGTGGCGCCGGTATAGGTGTTCGCACCCGACAGCGTCTGCTGGCCGCCGGTCAGCGTGAAGCCGCCCGTGCCGTTCAGCGCGCCGCCGAACACGGGCGTGCCGTTGCCGGCGACGCTCAAGGTCTGCGCGCCCAGCGTGACGGTCGTGCCGAGCACACCGCTCAATGCGCCGATGCTCGGGTTGACGCCGTTCGAGACGTCGAAGCTTGCGCCGGCCGAGGTCAGCGTCACGCTGCCGTTCGCGGCGAGGCTGCCGCCTGCGCCGAGTGCGAGCGTGCCGGCGTCGATGGTCGTGCCACCCGTGTAGGTGTTCGCGCCCGTCAGCATTTCGGTGCTGGTGCCGACCTTGTCGACGCCGCCGCTGCCGGTGATCGCGCCGCTATAGGCGCCGTAGCTGGCGACGTAGGTGTCGCTGCCGAGCTTGACCCGGTTGGTGCCGACATTGACCGCGCCCGCGCCGGCCAGCGTGCCGACCGTCAGCGTGCCGCTGCCGGCGGACAGATCGAGCGTTGCGCCGCTCGCGACATTCACGATGCCGCTCGCCGTGAGGCTCGCGTTCGCACCGAGTGCCAGGGTGCCGGCATTGATCCTCGTGCCGCCCGTGTAGGTGTTGGTGCCGTTCAGCGTCAGCGTGCCGGTGCCGATCTTGCTCAGGCCGCCGGTGCCCGAGAGGGCGCCGTCGAGCGTGAGGTTGTTGCTGCCATAGACGATCAAGTTCGAGTTCACCTCCACGTTGTTGGCCAGTGTCACAGCCGTGCTGCTCGTGAGCGACGCCTCGTGGTTCACGAACAGCGCACCGGTGCCCAGCGCCGTGTTGCTGCCGACCACGAGGCCGCCTGAGTTGATGATCGAGGTGCCGCCGCTATAGCTGTTGTTGCCGCTCAATGTTTCGACGCCCGAGCCTTGTTTGACGAGGCCGCCGGTGCCCGTCACGTTGGTGGCGAGCGTCTGGTCCGTCCCATCGCCGAACGTCAGCGTATTGCTGCCCAGCGTGATCGTGCTGCCTGCCACGCCCGACAGCGCGCCGACCGTCCGGTTGCCGTTTGCCGCGCTGATGTCGAATCCCGTGCTCACGCCGCTTAGCGTCAGCGTGCTGCCGCTTAGCGTCTGCTTGCCGCCGCTCGCCAGGCTGCCGGCGCCCGACAGCGCCAGCGTGCCCGCATCGATCGTGGTGCCGCCCGTGTAGGTGTTCGTGCCACTCAGCGTTTCGGTGCCCGAACCTTGCTTGACGACGCCGCCGGTGCCGCTGATCACGCCGCCGAAAGTTTGACTCGCCGCGTTGCCGAAGCTCAGCGTGTTGGCGCCGAGCGTGACGTTGCCGCCGCTGCCGGCCAGCGCGCCGATGGTCTGGTTCGCGCCGGCCGCGCTGATGTCGAAGCCGGTTCCCGCGCCGTTCAGGGTGACCGTGCCGTTCGCGGCGAGACGGCCGCCGGCGCCGAGTGCGAGCGTGCCGGCGTCGATGGTCGTGCCGCCCGTGAAGGCGTTCGCGCCGGTCAGCGTTTCGGTGCCGGTGCCCACTTTGTCGAGGCTGCCGCTGCCGGCGATCACGCCGCTGTAGGTGCCGTCGCTCGCGCTGCCGAGCGTGACGCGGTTGGCGCCGACATTGACCGCGCCGGCGCCGGTCAGCGTGCCGACCGTCTGCGTGCCGTTGCCGGCGGAGAGGTCGAGCGTCGCGCCGCTCGCGACATCCACAATGCCGCTCGCCGCCAGGCTCGCGCCCGCGCCGAGCGCGAGCGTGCCGGCGTTGACCTCGGTGCCGCCGGTGTAGGTGTTGGTGCCGTTCAGGGTCAGCGTCGCGCTGCCTTGCTTGGTGAGGCCGCCGGTGCCGGAAATCGCGCCGTCGAGCGTCAGGTCATTCGTACCCCTGACGGTCAGTCCGGCATTCAGCACGACGTTGTTGGCCAGTTCGGCCGCCGTGCTGCTGTCGAGCGAAGCAGTGCCGTTCACGGTCAGCGCGCCGGTGCCGAGCGCCGTATTGCTGCTGACCACGAGGCCGCCCGCGTTCAGCGATGTGCCGCCGCTGTAGCTGTTGTTGCCGCTCAAGGTTTCGACGCCCGCGCCTTGCTTGACGAGGCCGCCGGTGCCCGTCACGGTGCTGGCGAGCGTCCGGTTCGTCGCATCGCCGAAGCTTAGCGTGTTGCCGCCCAGCGAGAGGGCGCTGCCGCCGCCGCCCGACAAGGCGCCGACCGTCGCAGTGCCCGACGCGCCCGAGATATCGAAGCTCGCACCGTTGCCGGCGACGTTCACGGCGCCCGTCGACGCGAGACTGCCGTTGCCCGACAGCGCGAGTGTGCCGGCCGAGATCGTCGTGCCGCCGGTGTAGGTGTTCGCGCCGCTCAGCGTTTCGGTGCCGCTGCCTTGCTTGACGATGCCGCCCGTGCCGTCGATCGTGCCGCCGAACGCGGTGTTCGATGCATCGCCGAGTGTCAGCGTGTTCGCGCCGAGCGTCACGCTCGAGCCCGTCACGCCGGCCAGCGCGCCGATCGTCGGCGCGCTGGTCGCGCCGCTGACATCGAGTGCCGCGCCTGCGTTCGCCAGATTGACGTCCGTCGAGGCAGTCAGGCTGCCCGCGCCCGACAGGGCCAGCGTGCCGGCTGCTACCGTCGCGGTGCCGGTGAACGTGTTCGCACCGGTGAGGGTCTGCGTGCCGCTGCCCTGTTTCGTGATGCCGCCGGTGCCGCTGATCGTGCCGCCGAAGCTCTGATCGGTGGCGGTGCCGAAATTCAGCGTATTCGCGCCGAGCGTGACCTGGCCGGTCGTGCCGGACAGATCGCCGATGCTCGTGTCGCCCGACGCGCCGCTGATATCGAAGCGCGCGCCCGCGCCCGCGATCGTCACCGCGCCCGTCGTTGCGAGGCTGCCGCCCGCGCCGATGGCGAGCGTGCCGGCGTTGATCGTCGTGCCGCCCGTATAGGTGTTCGCGCCGCTCAGCGTCTCGGTGCCGCTGCCTTGCTTGACGAGCCCGGCGGTGCCGCTGATCGTGCCGGCAAAGTTGCCGTTGCCGGCATTGCCGAGCGACAGCGTGTTCGAGCCCAGCGTCACGGTGCTGCCCGCCACGCCGGTCAGCGTACCGATCGTCGTCGCGGCCCCGGTGTTGCTCACGTCGAGCGTGGCGCCCGCGTTCTGCAGTGCCACATCGTTCGATGCCGACGTTGCTGCGGCATTCAGGATCAGCAGCGAGCCCGCGTTGATCGTCAGCGCACCGGTGAAGGTGTTGGTGCCGCCGATCCCCATCAACGCCGCGCCGTTCTTGATCAGGCCGCCGGTGCCGGACAGCACGCCGTTCAGCGCCAGGTTCGCCGAGCCGGCGACGCTCAGATCCGCATTCAGCGTGATCGCGTTGGTCAGCGTTCGGTTGATCTTCGTGTCGATCGATGCGCTGCTGGCCACCGTGACGCTACCCGAGCCGAGCGCCGTGGTGCTGCCGACGATCAGCGTGCCGCCGGAGAGCGTGGTGCTGCCGTAAGTGTTGGTGCCCGTGAGGGTCAGGGAGCCTGTGCCGGCCAGTGCCAGCGTGCCGCTGGCGCCGGAAATCGTGCCGCCCAGCGTGAGGGCATTGGCGCCTTGCACGCTCAGCGTCTTGCCGGCGCCGATCGTGATCGCATTGGTCAGCTGCACCGCGGCGGTGCTCGCGGCGAGCGTCGTGTCGCCGTTCACGCTCAGGGCGCCCGCACCGAGCGCCGCGTTGTTGCCGACGGCCAGTCCGCCCGCGTTCAGCGCGAGGCCGCCGCTGAAGGTGCTGGCGCCGCCGAGCGTCTGCACGCCGGTGCCGTTCTTGATCACGCTTCCGGAGCCCGTGATGCCGCCGTCGAATTCGGTATTGCCGAGGCCGCTCAGGGTCAAGGTATGGCTGCCGAGGGCGACGGTGCCGCCGAGGCCGCCCAGCGAACCGATGGTCTGGTTGCCGCCCCCGCTCAGGTCGAGCGTGGCGCCGGGCGTGATTGACACTGCGCCGGTTGAGGACAGCGTGCCGTCCGGGTCGGTCTGCACGGTTCCGTTGATGATGTGGAACGTACCCGTCGACGAATCGGCTCCCGACAGGGTCAAGGTACCCGAGCCGTCCCATGAGAGGTCGCCGGCACCGGACACGCTGCCGAGCAGGGAGAGGTCATGGCTGCCCAGCAGCGACAAGGTAGCGCCGGTGTTGATCTGCAGATCGTTGTCGAGCAGCATGCTCACGCTGTTGTCCAGCGAGGACGTGCCCGTGACGCTCAGCGTGCCGCTGCCCGCTGCGCCGGCATTGCCGAGGACGAGGCCGCCGCTCGCCAGCGTGATGCCGCCGCCGAAGGTATTCACGCCGTCTAGGGTCAGGGTGCCCGAGCCGTTCCATGAGAGGTCGCCGGCACCGGACACGTTGCCGAGCAGGGAGAGGGCATGGCTGCCCGGCAGCGACAATGAAGCGCCGGTGTTGATCTGCAGATTGCTGTTCAGCAGCATGGCCGCGCTGTTGTCCAGCGAGGACGCGCCCGTGACGCTCAAGGTGCCGCTGCCCGTTGCGCCGGCATTGCCGAGGACGAGGCCGCCGCTCGCCAGCGTGATGCCGCCGCCAAAGGTATTCGCGCCGTTCAGCGTGACCGGCGCGGTGTCGTTGATCGTCAAGGCCCCGTTGCCGCTGATCACGCCGCCGAGCGTCAACGCGTTCGTGCCGTTGATCGAAAAGTTCGTGCCGTTCAGCACGATCGGGTTCGCCAGCGTCAGACCCGGAACCGACGAGGCGAGGGCACCGCCGTTGGTCGTCAAGGTGCCACTGCCGAATACGCCCGAACTGCCCGCATTGACAAGGCCATCGTTGATCGTCGCGCTGCCGCTGACCAGGTTGCCCTGCAGGTTCCAGGTGCCACTGTTGACGACGAGATTCTGGAAATCGAGATAGTTGGCGCCACTGAGCGTCGTGGCGGTGCCTGCCGTGCCGGTGCCAGCGCTCGTCGCCGAGTTTTGCAGGACCAGCGTGTTGCCGCTGCCGGTGCCCGCATCGACGATCCCGGCCCCCGCAAACTTCACGACCGAGGCGCCGGCCGTGATCGTGCCCGCGCCCGCGACACCTGCGTTGTTGACGCTCGACCCGGACACGGCGGTAAAGGTATTGCCGCTGGCGTTGTCGCCCAGATAGACGCTGCCGTTGATTGTCCCGGCATTGACGAAGGTATTGTGCTGCCCGGCGGTCGACGGTGCCGTAAAGCCGATCCGGCCCGTGATCGTACTGAAATTGATGAACTGGGTTGCCGCGCCACCGTAGCTGAGGATGGCGGGGGCATCGGCGGCTGTGAAGCTGCCGGTGCCGAAGATCGACATGCCGATCGAGCCTTCGTTCGTGATCGTCGTGATGCCGTTCGCGCCGCCACCGTTCTGCACGATCAGCGCCTGGCCCCCGAAGCTCATCAGGCTGGAAATGTCGACGAGGCCGTTGAGTGTGCCATTCTGGGTGTTGTCGACGCTCACTAGATTGGTGGCGCTGTTGCCGAGGAGCGCACCCGTTGCTGCCACGCTTTGGCCGCCGTCGACCAACGGATCGATGTATCCGTAGTTGTTCAGCGTGACGTTATTGCCACTCAGCGTCACCGCGGCGCCACCGGAGAGCGGCGGGACGCTGATGGTCGCGCCGGTATTCACGGAGAGGATCGCAAAGTTGCTCGCGGACGATAAACTGTCGACGCGCGTGCCGGCCGGACAGACGATGAAGGTAGCGGTCGTCACACAGCTCGCGAAAGCGTCGCGGCTCGCGGCGAGCATCACGATCGGCGGCCCGAACACGAACAGCAGGCTGGCAGCCAGGCGCGTCATGCGCGGACGCGGCAAGTGTTGTCGATGATGCATGGGCGTGATCCCCGATGTGTGGTCGTCAGGACAATCGCGGCATGCCGGAATATCTGCCGCGACCGGCTGTCTGGATTCTGATTCAGCGTTGGCATGCAGGCGCCGCCCGGTGGCCAGGATCCGGCCGGGCGATCTACGTATGCAACGTCAATCGATATTGATATTTGAACGAGCCATGAAAGCTTTGAACGGCTTAATTTGTCATGGCGAGCGTGCTATTCGGGCGCAGTGTAGCGCATGCAATCCTCTATCGCCACATATGAATAATGGCCCTTCCGGTCGCGGATGGTGCGCTGCCGATTAATCGGGGCGATTAGCAGCTTGTGGAAATACCACCAGCTCCGCCATCGAGCTGTGCAGTTGGCGCGTTAATACGATCCCCCTTTTCCTGAGAAAGCATGCGCTGGAGTTGCCCCCGTAACTCCGGACATGGCCCCCACTTAGAGTGGCTAATACAAGTCATCAATGAATCGCGCACAGATAATGGCTGCTGCGAGTTTGAGCAACGCCGTGTGGATATCGAGCCATCGCTCGAAGCGGATACGCAGTTTGCCGAAGCCTGCAAACCAGGCGTGCGTCGCCGTCCGCCTTTGGGCGATGGGGTGAACTCCGGAATCAGCGGCTCCAGCGCCACCCACAACTCGTTACTGATTTTGCGTCTTGCCATCTCGCGACAATATGACGTTCGCCGCTTCGTGTCTAGGTTGCGTTAGCGGGTCTTAGTGCATCGAACGCCTTGGGATCCATTCGCGCCGATTTGAGCAGTTCGCCGACCGAGTGCTCCATCAGGCGCTCCAGTTCCAGATCAAAATCATTTTCGGACACGAGGCGCTCCGGTTTCGTGCATAACGTGGCCGATGTCAACGGCTGTCGATGAATCGGCGAATGCCGGGCAGTGGCGAGCTCGGCTTGGATCGTCGTCACGTCGCATGGCGAGACCACAGCGTTTCGAATGCCTTCATCGTTGTCTCCCGAGCTTCGAACTCAGGGTTGGCGTTTATTTCGGTCAACGCAGGCACTGGAAGGTATCCGAGTTGTGTTCCTAACGCAGATCTCTTGTCGTCCGCGAATCCAACTCGCCCATCGCGATAGAATTCAAGCTTGCGAACCTCATGGCGATTCCGATCGAGGACGGACACGAGACGGATGGGTTCCGTATCGCAGTTGTGCTTCCATATGACGTCGATTGCGATCGATCCATCTTGCATTGGCGCTCCCGTGCGCGGCGAATGGATTTTCGTTCGGGCCGAATGGCCGCATCGCCGGATTGTCGACGATTCCGGCATCGAATGCCAGTGACCGTTCGTTCACCGTCACCCCTGGCCATTGACGACAATATCCTCGCTGCCGTGGTTCGGTTAAACTGATTCCGCCATTCTAAAAATTCACAGGTGTGTCGAATGAACGAGTAATGCCCTGATGCCTTCGCATCTTGCCCACTCGCTGCCCCGTGCGCGAGCCGCATTGCTTTTCATTTCGATGGCGCCCCAGCGCATGCCGTTCCCCGAGATACCGGGTTCAACGGTTTGCCAATGCAGGGTTAGGCTTGCGGCCAGTGTATCGAGAGGCAGTTTTCCAGATCGATTCGAGGAAAACACGATGCCCACCATACCGACCAGCGAATTCAATATCTTCGACCACAATCGCATTGCCTGGGACCGCCAGGCCGCGAGCCGGTGCGAATGGTCTCAACCCGTCGGCCCCGACGTGATCGCGGCCGCTCGCCGCGGCGATTGGAACATCCATCTGACGCCGAATGCGCTCCCTCCGCACTGGCTAGCCGATGTCCGGGCGCAACGCATTCTCTGCCTCGCTTCGGCAGGCGGTCAGCAAGCGCCGGTTCTCGCCGCAGCCGGTGCCGACGTCACGGTGTTCGACGCGTCCGCCTTGCAACTCGAACAGGACGAGATGGTCGCGCGTCGCGATGGCCTCACATTGAAATGCGTTCAGGGCGACATGCGCGATCTGTCCGTTTTTGCAGAGGCATCGTTCGACGTGATTGTTCACCCTGTTTCGAATCAGTATGTGCCGGATGTGCGCCCGGTATGGCGCGAATGCTTCAGAGTATTGCGCGCGGGAGGCGGGCGATTACTCAGCAGCTTTTTCAATCCGGTCGTCTTCGTTGCCGACCGGAGCCCGGAATTGTCCACGCAGGGTTTGATCCGCCCGCGTTTCAGCGTTCCTTACTCGGACGTGCGCGACCTCACGCCGGCCGAACTGGCTCGAAAGCAGTCAAGCGGAGACGCCTTGATATTCGGTCATAGCTTGAGCGAACAGATCGGCGGTCAACTGGAAGCTGGATTCGTGCTCAAGGGATTCCACGAAGATAAGCAGCCCAAACCACGGTTTGTCATCGACAATTTTCTGCCGACGTTTCTGGCCACATTCGCAGTCAAGCTCTGACACGGGCGAAGAGGCTGCCGGTCGATGCGGTTCACAGGCGTGGCCGCTTTGGCCGGGGCAACCGGAGAATGCCGTAGCCTGAACCTTGAGGTCGAAGTCGCCACCCGCATTCATTGCGGCGCCGCTCCGATCACCGCCCCCGCGCCAGCACCCGCTCGCCCGCATCCCTCGGCAGCATCACGCTGTCGACGATCGCCACCGCGGCCATCGCCGCAATCATCGCGAACGCCAGATGGAAATCGGCCACGCTCGGCGTGCCCTGCGGCGAACCATGCAGCACGCCCGCCACCGATAGCGCCAGCGCGCCCACCGCGATCCCCATCCCCGCGTTCATTTGCTGCAGCACCGAGAACAGCGTGGTGGCGTCGCGCATCTGCGGCTGCGGCACGTCGGCGAAGCCGATCGTGTTCATCGCCGTGAACTGCATCGAGCGCGTCATGCCGGTGATGAACAGCAACAGGCAGACGAGCCAGTGCGGCGTGTCGGCCGTCAGCGTCGCGCAGGCGGCGAAGCCGAGCACGATCAGCGCGCCGTTGCCGATCAGCACCGGGCGAAAGCCGAACGCATGCATGATGCGCGTGGTGGCCGGCTTCATCGCGAGATTGCCGGCGAACAGCCACAGCAGCAGCGTGCCGGCTTGCACGGCGCTGTAGCCGAACGCGAGCTGGAACATCAGCGGCAGCAGGAACGGCGCGGTGCCGATGGCAGTCCGAAACAACGAGCCGCCGAGCGCGGTGACGCGGAACGTGCCGATCGACAACGGCCCGAGCGCGAACAGCGGATGCGGCGCGCGCGCCAGATAGCGCGCCGACACGATCAGCAGCGCCACGCCGGCGGCAAGCATCGCGAATGCGAGCACGCGCGGAATATCGGCGCGGCTCGCGGCCTCCAGCCCGGCCATGAACAGCAGGAAGCCGAGGCCGGTCAGGATGAAGCCGGGCAGGTCGAACGGCGCGCGCCTGGCGTCGCCGTCGCGCACCAGCACGAGCGCGGCGGCCAGCGCCACCGCGCCGATCGGCAGGTTCAGCAGGAAGATCCACGGCCAGCTCCAGTGCATCGCGATCCAGCCGCCCACCGGCGGCCCGAGTATCGGCGCGACCAGCGCGGGCCAGGTCAGGATCGCGATGGCGCGCACGATCTGATCCTTCGGCGTGTCGCGCAACACCACCAGCCGGCCCACCGGCACCATCATCGCGCCGCCGAGGCCCTGCAGCGTGCGCGCGGCCGTGAACGCGAGCAGGGTGGTGCTGGCCGCGCACAGCAGCGACGACAGCGTGAACACGACGATCGCCGACGCGAACACGCGGCGCGCGCCGTAGCGGTCCGCCATCCAGCCGCTGATCGGGATGAACACGGTCAGCGCCACCAGGTACGCCGACACGCCGATCGACAGGTGCGCGGCGGCGGTGCCGAACTCGCGGGCCATGGTGGGCAGCGCCGTGGCGATCACGGTGGCGTCGAGGTTTTCCATGAAGAACACGGCGGCAACGAGGAGCGCGGTGGCGGTGCGGCGGTCGAGGTGCATGGCGCGAGGGCGAGGCGGCAGGAGGGCTGAGTATACGAGACGGTGCGCGGTTGCGGGTTGCGGGTTGCCGCGGATGGCGGGGCGGGGCGTGGGGCGGCAAGGCGTGACGGCAATGACGATTGCGAGCGAGATGACGCTGAGGGGGAAGTCGGCAAGCGGCCGAGCATGCGCGACGCCGACGGCACGACGACGCGCGAGCCGGTGGGGCATGCCAATGGCGACGACGCGCGAGCCGCCGCCCCACGCACTTGCAGGAAATCGGCTGTAATGACCAGAAGGTTGGCGATGCCGAATGCCGCAAACGCGCGAGCCCTTGCCAGGCGCGCACGACAAGCGCGATGCAGCGCGTTCGAGCGCGGCGCCGCCAGCCCACGCATCGCGCGGCGGCGCATCGAAAGCGATGCGCCGCCGTCATCCTTCCGGGCATTGCATTTGCTACCCGGCCGCCATTCATCCCGCTAGAAGGAGAACCTGCCGATGAACGCTTCCCGTTCGGATTCCCGCTCCGCTTCCCCCGCTCGAACCGATCAACCCGCCGCGTCGAAAGTGCCCGCGCCCGCGCATCGCGAGGCCGCGTCGCCGGCCGGCAAGCATCGCGCGCCGCCGTGCACGCTGGTGATCTTCGGCGCGGGCGGCGACCTGACGAGCCGCCTGCTGATGCCCGCGCTCTACAACCTCGCGGTGGACGGCCTGCTCGACGACGGCACCCGGATCATCGGCGTCAATCACGGCGAGCGCGAGACGGCCGCCTGGCGCGACGATCTGCACGACGCGCTCGTCAAGCTCGCGGCCGACAAGGCCAGCACCTTCCACGCCGGCAAGCTCGACGACACCGCCTGGAACTGGGTCGCGCAGCGCCTGACCTACATGGCCGGCGATTTCGAGGATGCGGGCGCATACCAGCGGCTCGCGAAGCAACTCGGCGACGCGCAGGGCAACGTGGTGTTCTACCTCGCCGTGAGCGGGCGTTTCTTCAAGCCGATCGTCGAGCAGCTCGGCAAGGCCGGCTTGCTCGAGGAGCGCGGCGGCAAGAGCGGGCCGTTCCGTCGCATCGTCATCGAAAAGCCGTTCGGCAGCGATCTGGCCTCGGCGCGCGACCTGAACCGGCATCTGCTCGAGGTGGCGAAGGAATCGCAGATCTACCGCATCGACCATTTTCTCGGCAAGGAAACGGTGCAGAGCATCATGGCCGTGCGGTTCGCCAACGCGCTGTTCGAGCCGATCTGGCGGCGCGAGTACATCGACAGCGTGCAGATCACGGCGTCGGAGGTGATCGGCGTGGAGCGGCGCGGCAACTTCTACGAGCAGACGGGCGCGTTCCGCGACATGGTGCCGAACCACCTGTTCCAGTTGCTCGGCATGGTGGCGATGGAGCCGCCGAACTCGTTCGAGGCCGAGGCCGTGCGCGACAAGAAGGCCGACATCTTCGAGGCGCTGAAGCCGCTCGCGCCCGCCGACGTCGTCTTCGGCCAATACGCCGCCGGCCCCGGCGGCGTGGCCTATCGCGACGAACCGGACGTCGCGAAGGACAGCCGTACCGAAACCTACGCGGCCGCGCGCGTGCAGATCGACAACTGGCGCTGGGCCGGCGTGCCGTTCTATCTGCGCACCGGCAAGCGGCTCGCCGAGCGGCGCACCGAGATTGCCGTGCAACTGAAGCCCGTGCCGTTCCGGCTGTTCCGCGACACGCCGATCGATGCGCTCACACCGAACGTGCTGACGCTGCGCATCGATCCGTCGCACGGCACGAGCTTCGATTTCAACGTCAAGACGCCGGGGCCGGCCATGCAGGTGGGCCCGGTGCGCTCGTCGTTCGATTACGATGCGTTCTTCCCGCAGCGCGCCAACGTGGGCTACGAAACGCTGCTGTACGACTGCCTGCTCGGCGACGAGACGCTGTTCCAGCGCGCCGACGCCATCGAGGAAACCTGGGCGGCCGTGGAAGGCGTGCTGCATCCGGAAGGCGGCGAGGCGATTCCGGTGCACGCGTATCCGGCCGGCAGCGAAGGGCCGGCCGAGGCCGATGCGCTGCTGGCGCGCGACGGCCGGGCCTGGCGGCCGCTCGCCGAGGCCGAACCGGCCAAGACGCCGAAGGCTTCCGACGCGCCCGACGCGCCCCAGCGCGGCGAAAAAAACTGAGGAACGCGAACGATCCGGCCGGCGGCGCAGCCGCGGCCTCCCACTACAACACGAGACGACAACCATGAAACCCAGCAAGAAGCCCAGCACCAAGCCCCACGCCACGCATGAGAACGGCGAGGCGATCCTGGCGATCGATATCGGCGGCAGCGGCCTGAAGGCCGCGATCATCGATGCGGACGGCGCGATGCGCACCGAGCGCGTGCGCGTGACCACGCCGCATCCATGCCCGCCGAAGCGGATGGTCGAGACGTTGCACGAGCTGGTCAAGCCGTTGCTCGCGCAACATCCGGCCTCGCGCGTGTCGATCGGTTTTCCCGGCTTCGTGCGCGACAACCATGTGCTGACCGCGCCGAACATCGGCCCGAAGGGCTGGAACAACGTGCCGCTGGCCGAGATGCTGGGCGAGCGCCTCGGCATTCCGGCCGTGCGCATGATCAACGATGCCGAAATGCAGGGCTTCTCCGCGATCGAGGGCCGCGGCCTCGAATTCGTGCTGACGCTCGGCACCGGCGCCGGCACCGCGCTGTTCCGCGACGGCGAACTGATGCCGCACCTCGAGCTCGCGCATCACCCGGTCAGCAAGAAATATACGTACGACGAATATATTGGCGACGCCGCGCGCCGCTCGGCCGGCAACAAGCGCTGGAACGCGCGCGTCGAGAAGGTGCTCGGTATTCTCGAATCGCTGGTGCACTACGACCGGCTGTGGATCGGCGGCGGCAATGCCGAACGTCTCACGTTCGCGCTGCCGCCGAACGTGGCGACGGTGTCGAACGAGAACGGCATCGAGGGCGGGGCGCGGCTCTGGCATCCGCTCGCGGCGCGGGAGCAGCACGAGGCAGGTTGAGGCGTCAGCGTTCCAAAAAACCGAACCGGCCGCATCGAACTGCATGCGGCCGGCCGGAAGCCTGGGCGGAGGGCAAATTTATCGCAAATGATTCAATTGATGTATTTGAAAAATTATCCCGAAAATGAGAATGGGCATGCCAGCCAGTATTCCAAGAAGGAATATCTTTTTCTGCTTCCCGGTTTCAAGTTTTTTCCATTGATTGACGACTGCGTATACGCCAAATGCGATTGCAGCTCCGGCGACGACATAATTTATGTTCATGGAAAAATTTATGAAATTGATCGACGCATTATGACGCCTGCGGGTGATCGATGAAATGGTATTGCTCGACCGCTTTCTGGTGCCCCATGGTCATGCCGACAATGATCGCAACAAGAATCAGAATCGATACGAGAATTTTCTTGGATCGGTGGAATGTCAATACTTCAAAGTAAAGCAGGTTGAAAGCCGTCACTGCGCTCTGGTACTTCAGGGTCGCTAGATATCGGTGGAGCGTCAGGCCGTGCCGATAGGGCACCCAATCCGGGCCCGCATCGATTCCGAGAATGACGTCGGACGGCGTCAAGTAGTCGTAGCAATACCACGTCACAACCGAGAGCAACGGCACCAGCAGCCCGATACAAACGTAGGCCCATCTTCCGATGCGTGGATGCAAAAAGTGCATCGCTTTCGATTGCGCGAACTGCGCGGCCGAAAACACAATCACGATACCCAGCGCCGCGATCAGGCTGAATATCGGCGAATCCACCATCATCATGGAAATCGCATTGTTTTGAGATCGATTCGGATTGCCGTGAACAAAATCGATCAATATCAAAGAAAAGATATTGGAAGTGGATGCAACCAATGCGGCAAATAAAATGATCCACAGCAGGCTGCGGAAGAAAACAAAATTTGCGCTTGGCAGCTTGTCGTTTTGGCCGTTCATTGCGATTGAATTTTTCGGCTTGATGTGTGACACCAGCCAACTCAACCGTTGGCCGCCCCGGAACGATAAAACGGACAACGCTTCTCGGGCGTTATCCTTTCAATATCATTTCGCAGCGTGTGTTCGGCTGCGATGTTTTTCTATAGCAGCGCATCATAAACGGAATGGCCGAGTGCGCGTGCAAATCCATGCTCGCGTACTGACAAATCAATGAGGAGCGGGGCGCGATTCGATTTCGGGAGGATCAAAATCAAATCGCGCGAACTCGTGCGAGGCCGCATTGCCTGCTTGAAAGGGTTGCCGATCATGCGGTGCTCGCGCAGGCACGGTCGGCGGATCCTGCACTCGATTTCACGACAACGGCTACGGCTTACTGCCCCGACGTCCCCGCCTTCTTCTCGGCGTTCTGCAGATCCTGCGGATAGTTCGGATCGTTGGCGGCCGGCTTGTAGCCGTTCGCTTCCAGCTTCTTCAGTTCTGCCGAGTTCTTGGCACGGGCCGCCTTGCGTTCGGCCTTGTGCTGCGCGCGGGCGGCCTTGCGTTTCTGGGCCTTGGTCGGCGCGCTGGCGGCGGCCGGCGCGGCGGCGCCCGGATCGGACGCGGGCGTTTGAGCTGCCGCGAGGCCGGACAGGCCCAGCGACAGGGACAACGTCAACGCGGCAAGAGACAGCTTGCGGGAGGTACGCATATCGACTTTCTCCTGAATCAGTGAGGTGAGCGGTGCCCGCAACGTGTGGCGGGTGCCGTGCCTGCCCGCGGGAATGCGGGCGGACTGATGCAATGTAGCAGGCTGTCGCGCGGGCTGCACTTAACGCCACGTTTTGCCTCGCAACGGCGCCAGCCCGCCATCGGTATGACGTATCGCGCGTTGGCTCAGTACGCCAGCGCCGATTCCATCCGGAACTGCGCGATGCTCGCATTGAGCTGGCGGCCCTGATCCTCCAGCGCCGTCGAGGCCGCGGCCGCTTCCTCCACCAGCGCGGCGTTCTGCTGCGTGACCTCATCCATCTGCGTGATCGCCTGGTTGACCTGCTCGATGCCGCGGCTCTGTTCCTCGGACGCGGCGGCGATCTCGCCGACGATGTCGGTGACGTGGCCCACGGCCTGAGTCACGTCCGACATGGTGGCGCCGGCCTCGTTGGCGAGCTTGGCGGCGTCGCCGATCTGCTGCACCGAGGCGCTGATCAGATCCTTGATCTCCTTGGCCGCGCTCGACGAGCGTTGCGCGAGGCTGCGCACTTCATTGGCGACCACCGCGAAGCCGCGGCCCTGATCGCCGGCGCGGGCGGCTTCCACGGCCGCGTTCAGCGCCAGGATGTTGGTCTGGAACGCGATGCCCTCGATGATGCCGGTGATGTCGGCGATCTTCGTGGAGTTGGTGCTGATCTCGCCCATCGTCTCGACCACGCGGCCCACCACGGCGCTGCCCTTGGTGGCCACGTCCGACGCGTTGGCCGACATGATGTTGGCCTGGCGCGCGCTGTCGGCGTTCTGCTTCACGGTGGCCGTCAGTTGCTCCATGCTCGACGCGGTTTCCTGCAGCGATGCCGCCTGCTGCTCGGTGCGCGACGACAGATCGGTGTTGCCCGCCGCGATCTGGCCGGAGCCGGTGGCGATGTTGTCGGCGGCGCTGCGCACGCCGCTCAGCAGCACCACGAGGCTGCGCTGCATCTCGCTCATCGAGGCCAGCACGCTGCCGGCCGGCGCGGCGCCGCCGCCCGGCACCGGGCTCAGGTCGCCGGCCGCCACGCGGTGCGTGACCTCGGCCAGATCGGTCGGCTCCGCGCCGAGCGCACGCATCAGGCGGCGCGTGATCGTCAGGCCGGCGAGCGTGGCCAGCACGATCGAGGCCAGGCAGATGCCGATCAGCAGGTTGCGCTGCATTGCGAAGCGATCTTCGGCATCCTGAACGAGTTGGGCCTCGCGCGCATGCGTGGAAGCCTGGTAGGCGCTGGTGGCCTTGATCAGCGCGTTGAGCAGCGGGCGGCACTTGTTGGCGATCTCGTCGATGGCGGCGTCGCGCTGGCCGGCCAGCGCCAGGCGGTCGATATCGAGCGCGACGGGCCGGTATTGCGCCTCGACGCGCGAAATTTCCATCGCGTTGCTGCGCGACACGTCGCTCATGTCGGCGGCGTTGGCCACCATCGCGTTGAATTCGGCGAGCGCGGTTTCCACGCGCTGCTCGGCGTCGGTCACGGCGGCCTTCTCGATCTGGACGTCGGCCGGCGCGCTCACCAGCACGAGGTTGCGCACGGCCATCGCGCGGTCGTCCACGGCGGCGCGAACTTCGCGCGCCTTGTCGGCGCGCGCGTTGATGCCTTTCACGTAGCTGTAGAAGCGGTCGTTCGAATCGCCGAGCGCCTTCAGCGAAACGCCCGACACCACCAGCACGACAACGGTCAGCGTTCCGAATGTGATCAGGAGCGAGGATTTCGTCGACAGATTCTTGAGATTCATAAAGGGGTTCGCTCCGTGTGCCGCGATGAAAAGGCAATGACGCCTGCCGGATTTCGGCGAACCTGCAGTTCGCTGACGGATTGCCGCATCCGTGGCAGGGTTATCGGCAGCATTCGGCACGAGCACAGGTGCCTATTGTGCGAATTCGTAGCGCAAAGGTTTGCGTATCGTTAAAGATTGTGAACTCACGAAAAGTGAGAATCGGTACGACGAATTCAGGCGAAGATGAAGGTAAAAATGCCCTGATTCGCGGGCGATCGGCGACGATGCCGCCGGCAAGTTATGCTGGTTTCGTCTGCGGAAAGCGCGGCGCCGGGCGCATTTTCCGTGAAGTATTCGCATCGTTGAGGCGATGCGAAGAAAGCGGCGCGGCCGCGATGGCCGGCGCCGCCGTCGTCCGTGTTTACGGGCCGGTTACCACCGCGCCCCGAACGTCGCGCACAGCTCGTCGATCTGCCGCGCATCGAGCGGCGCGACCGGCGTGCCGCGCGCCTGCATCGTCAGGAACAGCCGCGCGGTTTCCTCCAGTTGATGGAGGCGCTCGGCTGCTCGCACATGACGGTGCGGCGCGACATCGCGCTGCTCGAGCGCGACGGGCTCGTGCATTCGGTGCCCGGCGGCGTGCGGGTGGCGAGCCACGTATCGAAGGCGCTGATCGATCCGGACGAGAAGCGCGCGATCGCGCAACTCGCCGCGTCGTTCCTGCGGCCCGGCATGACGGCGTATCTCGACGCGGGCACCACCACGCTGGCGCTGGTGCCGCACATCCTGGCGCTGCCCGACATCACGGTGGTCACCAACGATTTCCCGATCATGCAGGCGCTGATGAACGCCGGGCACGTGGCCGCGATCCACACCGGCGGGCTGCTCGATCACGCCAATCAGTCGAGCGTGGGCGAGCTGGCCGCGGCCACGCTGCGGCAGCTTGCGGTGGACGTGGCGTTCATCTCGGCGAGTTCCTGGGATTTGCGGCGCGGCATGACCACGCCGTCGCCGCCGAAGATCGACGTGAAGCGCGCGGCGATCGACGTGGCCTAGCAGACGGTGCTGCTCGCGACCAGCTCCAAATACGGCACGTTCAGCACCTACAAGATCGCCGATCTCGAACGCTTCGGCCATATCGTCAGCGGCGCCGGCCTGCCCGAGGCGGCGGCGTCGGGCATTCATGCGGCGGGCTTGTCGCTGAAGCTGGCCTCGGTGGCCTGAGCGCGTCGATTCAGCGCCCGGCGCGCCTGCCGCCGTGAAACTGCCCGAAATGCCGGGCGGCGAACAGGCTGAGCGCCAGCATGCCCAAACCGAGCGCGGCCGCATCGGCCGTGTCGCGCAGGTCGAACTGCCCCACGTGGCAGGTCAGCGCGTAGCCCACCGCCAGATTGAAAAACCCCCACACGACGTTCACCGTGGACGAGGACAGCCCGCGTCCGCGCGGCGTGGCGAACGGGCTTTGAAACGGTTCGCCGCGAACGCCGCTGACGACATGCGGCAGGGCGTTGGCGAGGAACACGCCGCCGAAGAACCACGCTACGAAGTGAAGCCAGGGCATTGTCGGGCACCTCTCGAGACGGGAAGGTTGGGCAGGCGCTGCGTGGCGAATCGCGCGCGGCGCAGCGGCGATGGCCGCCGGATCGCGGCCATCGCACGATGCTACCCGGATCGGCTTCAATGATGCAGATACGGCGATGCCGTGCGCCCCGCGCCGGCCTCGCTGCGCGCGCCGGCCTGATAGCCGACGCCGGCCGACGCCTGCGCGCCGTGCAACCGCGCTTCGGCGGCCTGGATCGCGTCGGGGTAGCGGATGTCGTTGCGCGCGGGACGATAGCCGACGGCGGCGAGTTGGTCGAGTTCCTGGCGCACCTCGGCGCGCGTGACGGTGGATTGCGCCTGCGCGGCGAACGAGGCGGCGAGTGCGGCGAACAGCAGAACGAGCGATTGCGTTTTCACGATGAGGCTCCTGTAACGTCTCGGCAAGGACGCTTGCCGATCGACAGGACGCATTCTCCGCACGCGGGCGCCGCGAAAACAGACACGCGGCGTCATGATTTCAGTGCGCCGGCGGCACCAATGCGGACGCCTGCCGCAGGCGCTACTTCGCTTGCACGACCAGCCCGCGCGCGATCGCGGCCTTGTAAGGCGCGTCGAGCGTCAGCGCGTTGCGGTACAGCGTGCGCATCGCCGTGCAGGTGTCGGCCGGCGTGGCGGTGGCCGGCGCGCGCGTGGCGTCGAGGAAGGTCTTGCGCCCGGCGGGCGGCAGCGGCTGCACGATTCGTTCGAGCGCGGTGGTGACGGCCGCGCGGTCGGGGTCGATCGCGGGCGTGTTGTCGAGCACGGCCTGCACCGAGGCCAGCGAGATGTCGAACCACGCGTTCGCATCGGCCTCGTTCAGGCGTGCGATCGCGTCGTTGAGCAT
The DNA here is from genome assembly GCF_017104645.1 of Burkholderia sp. Ac-20379. Lineage (GTDB taxonomy): Bacteria > Pseudomonadota > Gammaproteobacteria > Burkholderiales > Burkholderiaceae > Burkholderia. The sequence goes on along the minus strand of NZ_JAAGPF010000001.1, from coordinate 41,215 downwards.
GCGTTCCTTGTCTTCGGGCTTGACGGCCGGCCGCGACAACGTCTGGCAGTCCTGATCGGGCATGCCCGCCACGAGCTTCGCCATCAGCGCGAGCCGCTGTTCGAGCTGCGCGTCGGACAGGCGCGGCAGGCCGTCCTGCGCGAGGCCGTAGCCCTTTGCGTAGCCGTCGGCCTGCTTGTCGCCGGCCAGCGCGGCCTGGAACTTCGCGTTGTCGTCGAGCTTCTCCATGAAGCGCTCGTAGGCCGCGTGCGCGGGCACGTTTTCGGCGAACGGGTTGTCGTCGTCGGCTTCATCTTCCTGCTTGCTGCTGGTGGAGGCGGGCGGCGTGGTGCCGTCCGGCGCGCCGCGAAGGTGCTGCACCGTGCGCACCGCGATCACGCCGAGCACGGCGGCGAGCAGATAAACCAGAAGGCGATTCTTGCGTGACGTCATCGATCCACCGTCGGATTGTCGGGTTGGCGCCGGCAGGGCGGATGGCCTGCTTGCATGGCGTGGCCTGGATGGCAGGCGCCGTGCGTAATATATCGACGCCGCCGGACGGTGGCAACGACGCGCCGCGCGGCGCGTCGCGTCGCGACGGATTGCAAGTTTGTGAACGCTCGGCCCGACGATGGCGTGAACGTGTGGGGCAAGTCTGCGGCGCGAAGCGCTGTTGCGCACGCGTGACCCGAAACGACGGCATGCGGCGATGGCGTGAACGCGCGGGTCGAATCCGCGGCGCGAAGCGCTGTTGCGCACGCGTGACCCGAAACGACGGCATGCGGCGATGGCGTGAACGCGCGGGTCGAATCCGCGGCGCGAAGCGCTGTTGCGCACGCGTGACCCGAAACGACAGCATGCGGCGATGGCGTGAACGCGCAGGTCGAATCCGCGGCGCGAAGCGCTGTTGCACACGCGACTCGGCCCGAAACGGCCACGCGCCGAATACGCGTTCAGCCGGTGCGCGTCAGCCCGGCCGCGACGCCGGCCTGCGCATCGGTGCGGCGGCCGCGTGCGTTCGCGCGAGGCGGCGCGGGCAGCTTGACCGAGCTGTTCCAGCCGCTCGCCTGCACGTCGCGAATCTCGCGCGCGGCGACCGACGCGATGCATTGACGGCCCGGCATCGGCAGATCGATCACGCGCCAGGTGCCGGCGTCGTGCGTGTGCACGCGATGCGCGTGCGTGTCGGTCGTCTGGCACAGATAGCCGGCGGCGGACGGCGTACCGGCCGCGGCGGCCACGCTGGCGAGGCGCACGCGATGCTGCTCGTCGTCGTTCACCACGTCGCCGGTCGAAAACGCGGTGGCCAGCCCGAGCGGCTGCGCACCGATCCCGATCAGGATCCAGATGCCCGCGTAGGCCACGGCGATGTCGATCGGCTGCTTCGCGTCAGGCAGGTTCAGCGTGACGCGGCCGCTTTCGTGATCGACGATCTCCAGCGATTTCGGCGGCACCGCGAGCATGCCGCCGAGAATCCCGCGCAACACCGCGCGGCCCACCGCGAAGCGCTTGCCGATGCTTGGCTGCGGAAAGCACTTGGTGCGTTTGCGTTCGTGCGGCGAGAGGCGCGCGAACGCATCCTCGCGCGACAGCAGTTGCCATTCGGGGCGCAGCAGCCAGAGGCGCAGCGCGTCGTCGTGAAGCGGCGCGTCGCAAAACGGTGGCTGTTCGGCCAGCGGGTGCGTGCTGAAGTGCAGGCCGGGGGCGAGTTCGATGCGGCGTTCGGCCTGTGCGGCATCGATGGGCGCGGGCGCGGCGCTGCCCGTGGCGGCCAGGCTGCGGTGTTCGCGTACGTCGGCGCTCATGCGTGTCCCTCCCACCGGCGAGCGGTGCGGCCGGCCCTCGGGGTAGACGATCGCGCGGCGGCATGCGGCAGGTTCTCGGCATGCATGATCGTTCCAGCTCTCTCTGGTTGTGATTCGAAGTGCCGCTATGTTCCGATAATTTTGAGATTAATGCAAATGGTTCTCATTTGCAGAATGTAAGCGTGGTTTACCAGGCTGCGCTGCCCGGCAGAGCGCGACGCACGACACGCTTTGCGACACCGCTTGACAGGGCCGGGCGTGCATCGCAGAGTACGCAGCCCGCCATCAATGATTCTCATTCGCACTGCATGCGGCGATGCGAAGCGAGGCGTTGATTCCACAATGTTCCGTGGCGAGCCGCTGCCGTGCGGTCGCGCCCGAGGTGTACCGATCGATGTCCGCGAATGGAGTCGCACCGGCGAGCGTGCCGCCCGTGCAGTTGTTCTGTCTTGCCCATGCGGGCGGGGCCGTTTCCCTGTATCGGCGCTGGCAGCAGGCGTTGCCGCATGGCGTCGAACTGGTGCCGCTGGAGTTGCCGGGCCACGGCACGCGCCGCACGGTGCCGCCCATCGCGCAATGGCCGGCGCTGCTCGAGACGATGCGTGCCGAATTGCAGGCGCGGCGCGACCCCGAGCGCGCGTTCGCGTTGTTCGGGCACAGCATGGGCTCCCTGATCGCCTACGAGCTGATTCATGCATTGCGCGAGCACGGTGGCGGCACGCCGGTGTGGTTCGGGGCGTCGGCCTCGGTTGCGCCCTCGCTGCGCGTGCGCGAGACGCACTGGCTCGAATGCACGCACGATCAGTTGGTCGCGCGGCTGCGTTCGCTGGGCGGCACGCCCGAGGCGTTGCTGCGCGAGCGCGATTTCATCGAGATGCTGCTGCCGCTGTTTCGCGCCGATTTCCATCTGTGCGGCATGTATCCGAGCACGTTTCCGGGGCCGTCGCAGCGCCCGCTGCTCGACTGCCCGGTGACGGTGTTGACCGGCCGCGACGACGCGAATACCGCCGACGCCGCCAAGCTCGCGGGCTGGCGCGACACGACGCGTGGAGACTGCACGTTCCACGCGTTCGCCGGCGGGCATTTCTATCTCGAAACCGGGCCGGGGCCGGTGCTTGCGCAAGTGGCCGAATCGTTGGCCCGGGCGATGGCCCGGCCGCCCGCGCCCGCCGCCTCGACGGCCGGGGCGTGAATGGTTTGGGTTGATGGGGATGCGGGCTGGCTGCGTTCGAGCGGGATCTTGGCTGAGTTCGGGCTGAGTTCGAGCGGGATCTCGGCTAAAAATCCCGGCTGACCCGGCTGACCCGGCTGACCCGGCTGACCCGGCTGACCCGGTTGACCCGGTTGACCCCGACCGAGCCCCGACCGAGCCCCGACCGAGCCCACCGGCTGCGCGCCGGGGTGCGCCCCCCGGCTGCGCGAGCATCAACCGGCCGAGATCGGGCGCGGCGAGCCGGAATCCGCCTTGCCGGCCACGGCGTCGCCGTCCGGTTTCCGCCAGCCGCCGCCCAGCGCCCGGTACAGGCCCACCGACGCCTGCAGGCGCGCCAGTTGCAGCGAGGCGGCGCTGTCCTGCGCCGTGAACAAGGTCTGCTGCGCGCTCAACACCGTCAGGAAGGTTTCCGCGCCGGCGCGGTAGCGGCTTTCGGCCAGCGTCAGCGCGTGTTGCGCCGCGTCCACTTCGTCGCGGCTGGCGGCCAGTTGCGCGTCGGCGCCTTGCACCGCGTTCAGCGCGCGTTCGACGTCGCCGAAGGCCGCGACGATCGCCTGCCGGTAGGTGGCCAGCAATTCGCGCCGCTGCGCCACGGCCAGATCGCGCCCGGCGCGCAACGCGCCGCCATTGAAGATCGGCGCGGTCAGGCCGGCCGCGACGCTGTAGACGGTGCTGTCGAACAGCGTGCGGATCTTTTCGCTGCCGACGCCGACCGAGGCCGAGAGGCTCAGGCTCGGCAGCATGGCCGCGCGGGCCACCGTGATATTCGCATCGGCCGCGGCCAGCAGCGCCTCGGCGCGCGCCAGATCGGGACGCTGCACGAGTACCGAGGAGGGCACGCCCGCATCGATCGCGGGCGCCTGCACGGCGTCGAGCGAGCCGGTGTTCAGTTGCAACTGCGCAACCGGTTCGCCGAGCAGCACGGCCAGCGTGGTCAGGCTGTCGTTGGCCTGGCTCGAGAGCGCGGCCAGGCTGCGGCGTTGCGCGGCGGCCGCCGCGCGTTGCTGCGCCAGCTCGGTCGCGGTGGCCGCGCCGGCCCGGTAGCGCGATTCGACGTTGGCCAGAACGCGCGCCGCCGATTGCAGGTTGCGTGCGGCGATGGCGGTGCGCTCGCGCATGGCCACGGCCTGCAGCCAGGCGTTCGTCACGTCGGCCGACAGCGTCAGCGCGACCGTGTCGCGGTCGTACGCCGAGGCGCGCCAGGTGGCGCGCGCGGCGTCGCGCGTCGCGCGGTTCTTGCCCCAGAAATCGAGCTCGTAGCTGGCGACCAGGCCGAGGTCGAAACCGGTGCCGTTGTCGCTGGTGCTGGAGACGATCAGGCCGCCCTGATGGCTGGCGTCGCCGAACCCGGACACGGTCGGCAGCAGCGCGGCGCCGGCGATCCGGGCGGAGGCGCGCGCTTCGTCCACGCGCGCCATCGCCGCGGCCAGATCGTTGTTGTTGGCGCTGGCTTGCGCCACCAGCCGGTCGAGTTCGCTGTTGCCGAACGCGCGCCACCAGTCGTCGGCCAGCGTGTTCGTTGCCGCGGGTTGGCCCGGCGCCGCCTTCGCGAAACGCCATGCCTCGGGCGCGGCGATGCCCGAATCGGTCGAGGCGGGGCCGGCGCAACCGGCCAGCGCGGCGGCCGCGCACGCCGCGATCCAACGTTGTCGTGTGTTCAAGTCATTCCCCCGCGAGCGCGACCACCGGGTCGAGGCGCGCCGCCTGCCTGGCCGGCATGAAGCCGAAGATGAGGCCCGTCGCCAGCGCGCAGGCGAACGCGCCTACGATCGCGCGGATCGAGAAGATCGCCGGCACGCCGCACGCGATCAGCACCGCGCCGGTGGCCAGGCCGCCCGCCACGCCGAGCAGCCCGCCCACGCCCGAAACGAGCGTGGCCTCGGTCAGGAACTGCCGCATGATGTCGCGTTGCCGCGCGCCGGTGGCGATCCGGATGCCGATTTCGCGGGTGCGCTCGCGCACCGTCATCAGCATGATGTTCATCACGCCGATCCCGCCCACCAGCAGCGAGATCGCCGCGATCAGGCCGAGCATCAGCGTGAGCGTGTCCTGGGTTTCGGTTTGGGCCTTGACCGAGGCGGCCGCGTTGTACACCTGGAAGTCGCGCATGTGATGGTTGTCCTCGAGCACCCGGGTGATGCGCTTGGCGGTGTCGTCGGCCCGATCGAGATGGCCGATCAGGATCGAGATCCACGACAGGTTGTCGGTGCCCACCAGCCGGTGCGCACCGGTGGTGAACGGGATCAGGATCACGTTGTCGTCGTCGGCCTCGCCCGAGGTGGCGCCTTTCTCCGCGAGCTCGCCGATCACCTGGAACGGCACGTTGTTCACGAGCACGTAGCGGCCGAGCGGATTGGCGTCGCCGAACAGCTTTTCCCGCACGCGCTTGCCGATCACGGCCACGGTGGCCAGATCGTGCACGTCGTGCGCGCTGAAGAAGATGCCGCGCACGGGCTTCCAGTTCAGCACCGTCGGCGCCTGCTCGGTCACGGCCCAGATCGGCACCGACACGTCGAGATTGCTGTAGCGCACGGTGGCGCTGCTGCTCAGGAACGGCATCGCGGCCGTCACGTCGGGCACTTGCCGCACCAGGTCGGCATCGCCCACGGACAGCGTGCCGCCGGGGCCGCGCGGGTTGTCGCCGCCCGGCACCACGTACATGCGGTTGGTGCCGAAGCTCGCCATCTTCTCGATGACCTGCCGCTCGGTGCCCGCGCCGATCGCGAGCATGGCGATCACCGAGGTCACGCCGATGATGATGCCGAGCAGCGTCAGCAAGGTGCGGAAGCGGTTGATCCACAGCACGCGCCAGGCGGCGCGCATCGCATCGCCCACTTCGGCGAGCAGCGGCGCGGTGTGCGCCACGCCCGAGCTCATGGTCGCGATCAGCGAGGCGGCGTCGAGCGAGGCCGGCGAGCCGGGCGGGCGCGCCGTCGCGCCCGAATCGGCCACGATCTGCCCGTCGCGGATCTCGATGGTGCGTTGCGCGCGCGCGGCGACCCGCCGGTCGTGCGTGATCAGGATGATGGTGTGGCCGGCCTCGGCCAGCTCGGCCAGCAGCCGCATCACCTCGGCGCCGCTGGTGGTGTCGAGCGCGCCGGTCGGCTCGTCGGCCAGCACGATGTGGCCGCCGTTCATCAGCGCGCGGCTGATCGAGACGCGCTGCTGCTGGCCGCCGGAGAGCTGGTTGGGCCGGTTCGCCAGCCGTTCGGCGAGCCCGAGCCGGGTGAGCAGGGCGGTGGCGCGCCGCTCGCGCTCGGCGGCCGGCACGCCGGCGTAGATGGCCGGTACTTCCACGTTCTCGCGCGCGCTTTCGGTGGCGATCAGGTGATAGCCCTGGAACACGAAGCCGAACGCCTCGCGCCGCAGCCAGGCCAGCTCGTCGGCGTCGAAATGCGCGATGTCGCGGCCGCCGAAGCGGTATTCGCCGGCGCTCGGGCGGTCGAGGCAGCCGAGGATGTGCATCAGCGTCGATTTCCCCGAGCCCGAGGCACCGACGATCGCGACGAATTCGCCGGCATGGATCGACAGATCCACGCCGCGCAGCACCTCGACGGCCGGCAGCGGCTTGCCGTCGGGGCCGAGCGTGTTGCCGCCGTAGGATTTGCGGATGCCGCGCAGCGCGATCAGCGGCGGCGCGGCCGTGCCTTCGTCGCCTGCCTTTGCCGCCGCCGCCGCGTTGGCTTGCGGAGGGCGCGCCACGCTTACCAAGTGAATCTCCCGTCCGAGGCGCGGCGGCGCGTGACGTTGGTCACGAGCTTGTCGCCGGCGGCAAGACCCGACAGTACCTGGCCATTGAGCCGGTCGCGCACGCCGAGGCGCACCTCGCGCGATTCGATCCGGCCGCCCACCAGCACCTGCGCGGTGTAGGCGGCCGATTGGCCCGGCACCGGCGTCAACGCCACCAGCGGAGCGATCAGCGCGTCGTGCACGTGGGCGGCGATGAAGAACACCTGGGCGCTCATCTGCGGCATCAATTCGGCGTCCTGGTTCTCGACGTCGAACAGCACCGTATACAACACCACCTTGCTGGCGCCCGCGCCGCCCGCTTTCGAACTGCCCGACTGCGCGCCGCTGTCGGCCGGATTCACAGGGTTGGGCGGCGCGGGCAGGATCTGGCGGACCTTGGCGTTCCAGCGCCGGTCGAGCGAGCCCAGCGTCGTGAAGTACACCGGCATGCCCGGCTTCACATGCAGGATGTCGGCCTCGGACACTTGCGTCCACACCGTCATGGTGGAGAGATCGGCGATGCGCAGGATGTTCGGGGTCTGGTAGGTCGCGTTCAGCGTCTGGCCGGCGCGCGCGTCGAGCGTGACCACGGTGCCGCTCATCGGCGCGTAGATGCGCGTGTAGCCGAGCTGGGCCTGATCGCCCTTGAGCGTCGACTGCGCGCCGTCGATCTGCGCGCGCAGTTCGTCGATCGTCGCGCGGGCGGCCGCCAGCGCGGCCTGGGCGGTTTGGACGTCTTCGTCGCGGGTGGAGCCGTCGGCGGCCATGCGGCGTTGCCGGGCATATTGCGCGACCGCCAGATCGCGCTGCGCGTTCGCGCCGACCAGTTGCGCGCGCAGGCTGGCGAGCGTCGACTGGTCGACGTCCACCTTGGCCTGCTGGATGCTCGGATCGATCTCGACCAGCAACTGCCCGCGCTGCACCTTGTCGCCGGGCTGCACGTAGATGCGGCGGATTTCGCCCGACGCCTGCGCGCCGACGTCGACGTAGCTATGGGGCTGAAGGGTGCCGAGCGCGGTCACGCTCGATTCGATGTCGCCGCGCCCGACGGTGACGGTGTCGGCATGTTCGACGATGCGGAAGAACACGGCCCAGACCAACCAGATCGCAAGTAACAGAACGGCAAGCAGAACAACGGTGTGGCGAATACGTTTCGGAATACGTCTCATCTACGAGCTTTGGAATGGAAGATGACGGCCTAAGGATAATGATTCTTATTTGCGAAATATTGTGCCATGGTGATCTGGCGCCACGGAGAAATTTTTGTGGCGGCGCGGCTTGCGTAGCAGGGAATTGCACGCCCGGGCCGTGCCGTGCCAGCTGCCTGGCGCCTTGCCGGCGCGGGCGTTGTCGGCCGGGTTGGCCCGCCGGGGCGGGGGTTGCGTCGGCAGCCGCGTGCCGCGCAAAGCCGTACCGGCCACACGCCTATACCTTGACAAGCCGCCCCGCTCAGCATATTTTGCTGGGCGATTGCGAACAATTCTCATTCTTACTTTCATTGAGCGAATGGTTCGCAGGTTCGACACAGGCGCTGTTCGCGGCTTCGACTCGCGGGCGGCATGAGAGACGCAGGCATTCTGGGGGTATCGATGAGCTGGGACGACGACAAGGCCGAATTCGAAGTGGTCATCAATCAGGAAGAGCAGTACTCGATCTGGCCAAGCTACAAGGCCATTCCGGGCGGCTGGCGCGCGGTCGGCAAGAAGGGCCCGAAGGCCGACTGCCTGGCCTATATCGAGGAACACTGGACGGACATGCGTCCGGCCAGCCTGCGCGCGGCGATGGCCGCCAACGCCGGCGGCGCGAGCACGCACTGAAGGATCGCAGGTGCTGAACCCATCCGGCCGCGACGACACGCTCGCCCTGTTCTGCCTGCCCTATGCGGGCGGCAGCGCGACGGTGTTTCGCGGCTGGCAGGCGCGGGTGCCAGCCTGGCTGGAACTGGTGCCGTTGAATCTGCCCGGGCGCGGCGTGCGTCAGCGCATGGCGCCGCTGCATCGGCTCGACGAGCTGATCGCGGTGCTGATCGACGATATGCGTCCGCGGCTCGACCGGCCGTTCGCGATCTTCGGGCACAGCATGGGCGCGCTGGTCGGTTTCGAGCTGGCCCAGGCGCTGCGGCGCGTGGCCGGGGTGTCGCCGCGGTGGCTGGGCGTGTCCGCCTGCCGGGCGCCGTCGCGCCGCGAGCGCGAAACGCACTGGCTGACTTGCCCGGAGCCTGAATTCATCGACGAGGTGCGTGCGCTGAACGGCATGCCCGACGAGCTGCTCGACAACCGCGAGTTCATGGAATTGGTCATGCCGATGCTGCGCGCGGATTTTCATCTGTGCGGCACGTACGAGCCGCAGCCGACCCGCGCGCGTCTGACTTGCCCGATGCTCGTGATCGGCGGTGCGCGCGACGCCGAGCTGGCCGGCGATCCGGCCAATCTCGCGGCGTGGGCGGACGAAACCGCCGGGCCGGTGGTGCATCGCGAGATCGATGCCGGCCATTTCTTCATCAATACCCATCGCGAGGAACTGATCGGCCATGTGCTGGACAGCCTCGCGACGGTGCGCGGGCCGGGCCGGCTCGCGGGCCTCGCCGGCTGAGGGCCGTGTGCCGGCGTGCCGCCGGCGCCAGGCGTTGCCGTGGCGAGCCGCCGCTGAACACCGCTGCCTCGGCGCGTCATCGCCGGGGCAGGCAAGGCGCGTAGAGAGCGCGCAATACCGTTTCGCCCCGGGCGGGACGGTGCGATTCGGGATGAGCCAGGTTGCATCTCCCCAGCCACGTCGATCTCGACGGATGCCGGATCGCCGACAGAAACGATGCGGAACCGCGCTCGCGGTTCCGCGGCCGGCTTGCCTGCCGTTGCGCGCGCCCGTGAGGCGCGGCGCCGGCGGGGCGGGCCGATCGACAAACAGTCTTGAACAGGGAGAGGGTCATGGTGGGCCATCAAGGGCGTGCGGCGCCGGCCGTGCAACGACGCGGTGCGCGATGTCATGCGGATGCCGCGATGCAGGCGCGCGGCGAGCCGCTGCCGGCCGTCGCCGTGTCGGCGCGGCTGCATCGTGCCGCCGGCCGCGCCTGCCAAACCCGCTCTCGACCTCCCGTCCCGAATCGCACCGCGCCGGCTTTGCCGCGACGCGGCGCGTCACGGCGACCGGCCTGAATCAACGATCGATGTCCCGGCCTATGCACCGCGCCAGCGCGTGCCAGCCGGCCGGGAACGAACTATCTGAATCCGGCCATCGCCTGGCGAGCGCGATGGCGCCGGACTGCAAGAACCTCGGAGCGGGTAACAAATGAGCGAAATCGCGCGTGATCTGGACAGCGAACTGCTTTCCATTTCCCGGACCTACGTCGGTCTGCCGCCTGAAAAGCGCAGCGTGTTCCGGGCGCGCCTGGCCGCGCGCGGCATTGCACGGGCCAGCCTGCCGATCGTGCCGTTCCCGGGCGAACCGGTTCGGTTCCCCCTGTCGCACGCCCAGGAGCGTTTGTGGTTCCTGTGGAAGTTCGAGCCGCAGGGCGCAAGCTACAACATCACCGGCGCGGTGCGCCTGGACGGCCAGCTCGATGCCGGCGCGGTGCGCAAGTCGATCGACTGGGCCAGCGCGCGCCATCCGAGCCTGCGCAAGCGGTTCGAGGAGCAGGACGGCGTGGCGTATCAGGTGGTGGGCGACGCGAGCCACGGCTGGGCCACGCACGATCTCTCGTCGGAGCCGGCGGGGCAGCCGCGCGAGGCCGCGCTGCGCGCGTTGCTGCGCACGCTGTCGCTGCAGCCGTTCGACCTGATGGCCGGCCCGCTGCTGCGGGTGGCGCTGATCCGTTGCGACGACAGCTCGCACGTGCTGCATTTCTCCATGCACCACATCGTCTCGGACGCGTGGTCGCTCGACATCCTCACGCAGGAGTTCGCCACCGCCTACGCCGCGTTCTGCCGCGGCGCCGAGCCCGAGCTGGCGCCGTTGGGCATCCAGTACGGCGACTACGCGCTGTGGCAGCGCGAATGGCTCGACGAGCAGGCGGTGGAATCGCAACTGGCGTACTGGCGCGACCGGCTCGGCACCGAGCATCCGGTGCTCGAGCTGCCGATGGCGCGCAAGCGCACCGGCCTGCGCGGCACCGAGGGCGGCCGCGTGTCGATGCAACTGTCCGCCGCGCTGTCGTCGGCGTTGCGCGCGCTGTCGCAGCGCCATGGCGCGACGCTGTTCATGACGCTGCTGGCGGCGTACGACGTGCTGCTGGCGCGCTACAGCAACCAGCAGGACATTCGCGTCGGCGTGCCGACGGCGGGCCGCGATCGTTTGGAGACGGAAGGCCTGATCGGCTTCTTCGTCAACACGCTGGTGATTCGTTCGGAGCTGGCCGGAGTTCGGGATTTCGGTGGCTTGCTCGCGCAGGTGAACGAGCGTGTGCTGGAGGCGCAGGCGCATCAGGATCTGCCGTTCGCACGGCTGGTGGACGCGTTGCAGCCGGCCCGCAGCCTGAGCACCAGCCCGCTGTTCCAGGCGATGTTCAATTTCGCCGGCGCGGAGCGCGGCGAGGCGAAGCTGCCGGGGCTGACGATTCGCGGCGCGGCAGGCGAGATGGAAACCTCGCGCTTCGACCTGGTGCTGAACGTGGCGGACGGCGAGGCGATCGGCGTGGCGCTGGGCTTCGCGCGCGACGTGTTCGACGAGCCGGTGGTGGCGCGCATGCTGGGCCATTACGTGGAAATTCTCGAACAGATCGTGACCGAAGAGGCCAAGCCGCTCGGCGCGATTGTGCTGAACGTCGAGGGCGCGTGGCAGGCCGAGCCGATTGAGACGGCGTTCGAGCCGATCGTGCGGCGCATCGCCGAGCAGGCCGTGCGGCAGCCGCTGGCGCCGGCCGTCCACTGCGAAGGCGAGCGCCTGAACTACGGCGAGCTGGTGGGCTGGTCGAACCGGATCGCACGCCGCCTGGCCGCGCTGGGCGTGCAGCCCGACGAGCGCATCGGCCTGTGCCTGACGCGCTCGGCGGGCGTGATCGCGTCGCTGCTGGGCGTGCTGAAGTCGGGCGCGGCGTTCGTGCCGCTCGACCCGGAATACCCGGCCGACCGCCTGGCCTACATGATGGAAGACGCCGGCGTGCAGCGCGTGATCGCGGATCGCGCGACGGCTGCAAACCTGGCGGATGTGCTGGCAGGCAAGGACGTGATCGATCTGGCGGACGTGTCCGGCGAATCAGACGCGCCGTTCGATACCGACGTGCACCCGGACCAACTGGCCTACGTGATCTACACGTCGGGCTCGACGGGGCGGCCGAAGGGCGTGGCGATCAGCCATCGCTCGCTGAGCCTGCACCTGAACGATTTCATCGGCACGTACGACATCACCTCGGACGACAAGCAACTGCAATCGTCGACGATCAACTTCGACGTGGCGCTGCACGAAATGCTGCCGGCGCTGATGCAGGGCGGGCAGGTGGAAATGCGCGGCCCGCAGCTGTGGGATCTGGAAACGACGAGCCGCCATCTGGCCGAGGAAAACGTGACGTTCTCGCGGATTCCGACGGCGTACTGGCAGCAATGGCTGCGCGAACCGCCGTCGCGCGAGGCGCTGAGCGCGCTGCGTCAGATCACGGTGGGCGGCGAAGGGTTGCCGGGCGACTCGCTGCGCCAGTGGCGCGAAGGGCCGCTGTCGGCGATCCAGCTCGACAACCTGTACGGCCCGACGGAAACGACGGTGGCGTGCATGTACCGGCGCACGGAAGCGTCGGACGTGGATCAGGCGATCGTGTCGATCGGCGTGCCGTATCCGTCGCGCAATGCCTACGTGATGGATGCTTCGGGCAACGAAGTGCCGGTGGGGGCGCTGGGCGAATTGTGCATCGGCGGGAACACGCTGGCGCGCGGTTATCTGGGCCGTGCGGGGCAGACGGCGGAAAAGTTCATTCCGAACCCGTTCCGCAACGACGGCTCGCGCCTGTATCGCTCGGGCGATCTGTGCCGCCGCCGCGAGGACGGCACGATCGACTTCCTGGGCCGTATCGACCAGCAGGTGAAGCTGCGCGGTTTCCGCATCGAACTGGGCGAGATCGAAGCGGCGCTGCGGCAGGTGCCGGGCGTGAAGCAATCGGCGGTGGAACTGAAGGGCACGGGCGACGGCAAGCGGTTGGTGGGCTATGTGTCGGGCGGAGTGGACAGCACGGCGCTGCGCAGCGGTCTGGAAGGCAAGCTGCCGGGCTACATGGTGCCGTCGGCGTTCGTGGTGCTGGCGCGGCTGCCGGTGATGCCGAACGGCAAGATCGACCGCAATGCGTTGCCCGAGCCGGACGACGTCGCGATCGACCATTACACGGCGCCGGTCGGCGAGCTCGAGGTGACGCTGGCCCGCGTCTGGGCCGAGATCCTCGGCGTCGAGCAGGTCGGCCGTCACGACAATTTCTTCGAGCGCGGCGGCGATTCGATTCAGAGCCTGAAGGCGATCGCGGCGCTGCAACGCGTGGGTATCGAGATCAGCCCGCGCCAGATGTTCGAGAACCCGGATGTGGCGGCGCTCGCCGCCGTGGTGGCGGCTCAGGCGGATCACATCGGCGATGCCGAGCCGGCGCCGGCATTGCTGCCTTTGCCGGCCGGCGAGCGCGCCAACCTGCCGTTGTCGCATGCGCAGCAGCGTCTGTGGTTCCTGTGGAACCTGCAGCCCGACAGCAACGCGTATCACATGCCCGGCGCGATTCGCCTGCGCGGGACGCTCGACCGGAACGCGCTGCGCGCCAGCTTCGACTGGCTCGCGGGCCGGCACGAATCGCTGCGCACCACGTTCGTGGCCGCGGGCGACGGGCGCGCGACGCAACGGATTCACGACACGCTCGCCCACGATTTCCGCTCGATCGATGTCGCGGCCGAGGCCGATCGCGACGCGGCCGTCGCGGCCTGGGCGGCACGGCTTGCCGCCGAGCCGTTCGACCTGACGGGCGGGCCGCTGCTGCGCGTGGGCTTGGCGCGCATCGCGCCCGGCGAGCATGTGCTCGTGGTCGTCATGCATCACATCGTGTCGGACGGCTGGTCGGTAGGCGTGCTGCTGCGCGAATTCGTCGACGGTTACCGCGCGTTCGCGGCGGGCGCGGTGCCCGACGTGCAGGCATTGCCGATCCAGTACGCCGATTACGCGGTCTGGCAGCGGCGCTGGCTCGAAGCCGGCGAACAGGATCGCCAGCTTGCCTATTGGCGCGATCTGCTCGGCGGCGAGCAGCCGGTGCTGGCATTGCCGGCAGACCATCCGCGTCAGGCGCTCGGCGCCTACCGCGCCGCGAGCGAGCGGATCGAGCTGCCGGCCGAATTGGGCCGCGCGCTGGTGCGCGTGGCGCGGCAGCGCAACGCGACGCCGTTCATGGTGCTGCTGGCGGCGTTCGACGTGCTGCTGCATCGCTATACCGGCGAAACCGATGTGCGTGTCGGCGTGCCGGTGGCGAACCGCAACCGTCCGGAGACGGCTGGGCTGATCGGCTTCTTCGTCAATACGCAGGTGCTTAAGGCCGACCTCGACGGGCGCACGACGTTGGCCGCGCTGCTCGATCAGGTTCGTACGCGCGCGCTCGACGCGCAGGCGCATCAGGATCTGCCGTTCGACGTGCTGGTGGATGCGCTGCAACCGGAGCGCAGCCTGAGCCATACGCCGCTGTTCCAGGTGGCGTTCAACCATCAACGCAACGACTATCAGGCGGCCAACGAACTCGAAGGGCTCGGCGTCGAGCGTTATGGCGTCGGCGGTGGCGCGGCGCAATTCGAGTTGACGGTCAATACGCAAGAGCTGCCGGACGGCACGCTGTCGGCCAGCCTGCGCTATGCCGACGAATTGTTCGACGCACGCACGATGCAGCGCTTCGGCCGTCACTACGTGCGCGTGCTGGAAGCGTTGACGGGTGACCTGTCGCGCAGCGTGGACGAGATCGCGCTGCTCGACACGGACGAGCGCGATGCATTGCTGGCCTGGGGCCGTAACGACGTCGCCTATCCCGACGCGCTGCCCGTACACGAACGCATCGCGGCGCGCGCGCAAGCGACGCCGGATGCAATTGCCGTGGTCTACGGCGATCAATCGCTGCGCTACGGTGAACTCGACGCACGCGCCAACCGCCTCGCGCATCGGCTCGCGAAGCACGGCGTTGGCCCGGAAGTGCGTGTGGGCATCGCGGTCGAGCGGTCGATCGAGATGATCGTCGGATTGTTGGCGATCCTGAAGGCTGGCGGCGCTTACGTGCCGCTCGACCCGGATTATCCGCAAGATCGGCTGTCCTACATGATCGAGGACAGCGGCATCGCGTTGGTGCTGACGCAAAGCGGCGTACGCAACACGCTGCCGATTCCGTCGTCGCTCGATGTGCTCGAACTCGACGGGCTCGACCTGACCTCGGAGCCGGAAACGGCCCCGGCCGTGAAGGTGGCGCAGGGCAATCTGGCCTACGTGATCTACACCTCGGGTTCGACGGGCCGCCCGAAGGGCGCGCAGCTTGCGCATCACAACGTGGCGCGCCTGCTAGACGCGACCGAACACTGGTTCCATTTCGACGAGAACGACGTCTGGACGATGTTCCATTCGTACGCGTTCGACTTCTCGGTCTGGGAGATCTTCGGTGCGCTGTGCTACGGCGGCAAGCTGGTGGTGGTGCCGTTCGTGGTGAGCCGTTCGCCGGAAGAGTTCGCGGCGCTGCTGCGTCGCGAGCGTGTGACGGTGCTGAACCAGACGCCGTCGGCGTTCCGTCAACTGATGGCGGTGCCGGGGATTTACGACGGCGAGCCGCTGGCCTTGCGCGAAGTGATTTTCGGCGGCGAGGCGCTGGAGCCGCAAACGCTGGCGCCGTGGATCGCGCGCTTCGGCGATGCGCAGCCGCGTCTCGTGAATATGTACGGCATCACCGAAACGACGGTGCACGTGACGTACCGTCCGATCGGCGCGAACGATCTGAACGAAGGCGTGAGCCCGGTCGGGGTGCGGATTCCGGATCTGGGGATTTACGTTCTGGATGCCGAACGGAACCTGGTGCCGGTGGGTGTGACGGGCGAGTTGTACGTGGGCGGTGCGGGCGTGGCGCGCGGTTATCTGAACCGGGCGAGCCTGACGGCGGAACGCTTCGTGCCGGATCCGTTCGGCGCGAACGGCGAGCGCCTGTATCGCACGGGCGATCTCGCGCGCTGGACGGCGGACGGCGCTCTGGAATATCTGGGCCGGATCGATCATCAGGTGAAGATCCGCGGCTTCCGGATCGAGCTGGGCGAGATCGATGCGCAACTGCTGGCGCAGGCTGGGGTGCGGGAATCGATCACGCTGGCGCAGGAAGGCCCGAGCGGAGCGCGGCTGGTGTCGTACGTGACGGCGAAGGGCGATGCCGCGCTGGACGGGCAAGCCCTGCGCACGGCGCTGGGCGCGACGCTGCCGGATTACATGGTGCCGACGGCGATTCTGCCGCTGGAAGCGCTGCCGCTGACGGCGAACGGCAAGGTGGATCGCAAGGCGTTGCCGCAGCCGGAGTTCGAATCGGCGGCTGTATATGCAGCGCCGGAGGGCGAGGCGGAAGCGGCGTTGGCGTCGATCTGGCGCGACGTGCTCGGCATCGAGCGCGTGGGCCGCCACGACAACTTCTTCGAGCTGGGTGGCGATTCGATCCTGAGCCTGCAGATCGTGGCGCGAGCGCGCGAGGCCGGGTGGAAGATCACGCCGCGCCACGTCTTTGAACATCAATCGTTGGCGGCGCTGGCGGCGAGCCTGGCGCACGGCGATTCGGCCTACGTGGCGCCGCCGGCCATCGAGCCGGTGCCGGCCGAACATCGCGGTGCGCTGCCGCTGTCCCACGCGCAGCAGCGCCTGTGGTTCCTCTGGAACCTGCAACCCGACAGCAGTGCTTATCACATCGACGGCGGCCTGATGCTGCGCGGCGAGATCGACATGGCTGCGCTGCGGGGCAGCTTCGATGCGCTGGTCGCGCGCCACGAATCGCTGCGCACGCGCTTCGTCGAAGCGGCCGACGGCCAGGCCGTGCAGGTCGTCGACGACGCCGCGACGGCGCGTTGCGATTGCCGGATCGTCGATCTGGTCGATCGCGCCGATCGCGATGCGGCGCTGTCGGCCTGGACGGCATCGTTGAGCTACGCGCCGTTCGATCTCGGCAAGGGGCCGCTGCTGCGCGTGGGCGTGGCGCGGCTTGCGGCCGACGAGCATCTGCTGGTGGTGGCGATGCACCATATCGTCTCGGACGGCTGGTCGATCGGTGTGCTGCTGCGCGAATTCGTCGACGGTTATCGCGCGTTGTCGGCCGGCCAGCCGTTCGTTCAGGCGGCCTTGCCGATCCAGTACGCCGATTACGCCGTCTGGCAGCGCCGCTGGCTCGACGACGGCGAGCAGGCGCGACAGCTGGCTTACTGGCGCGGCGTGCTCGGCGACGCGCAACCGGTGCTGGCCCTGCCGGCCGATCGCCCGCGCCAGGCGCTGGGCAACTATCGCGCGGCGAATCAGCGGATCGATCTGCCGCCGGCGCTGGGCCGGGCCCTGCACCGCGTGGCGCGTGAACGCAACGCGACACCGTTCATGGTGCTGCTGGCGGCGTTCCAGATTCTGCTGCATCGCTATACCGGCGAGCGCGAGATCTGCGTCGGCGTGCCGGTGGCGAATCGCAACCAGCCCGAGACGGCAGGCCTGATCGGCTTCTTCGTCAACACGCAGGTACTGAAGGCGGAGCTCGACGGCCGCACCACGCTGGCCGCGCTGCTCGACCAGGTGCGCACCCGCGCGCTCGATGCGCAGGCGCATCAGGATCTGCCGTTCGACGTGCTGGTGGATGCGCTGCAGCCGGAGCGCAGCCTGAGCCATACGCCGCTGTTCCAGGTGGTGTTCAATCACCAGCGCAGCGATTTCCGCATGCTCGATCAACTGCCGGGCCTCATTATCGAGGGCCGCGATCTCGATGAAGGCGCGGCGCAGTTCGAGTTGACGCTTAACACGTGGGAAGCGCCCGACGGCACGCTGTCGGCCAGCGTTCGATACGCGCGCGAGTTGTTCGATACGGAGACGATGGCGCGTTTCAGCCGCCATTATGTCGGCGTGCTGGAAGCGCTGACCGGGGATCTGCAGACGCATGTCAATGCGGTGGCGTTGCTGGAAGACGCCGAACGCCATGCGTTGCTGGCGCTGAGCCGGGTGGATCGGGCGTATGCGGAGCAGCGTCCGGTGCACGAAATCATCCGTGCGCAGGTCGAGGCGACGCCCGATGCGGTGGCGGTGGAATTCGGTTCCGAGGCATTGACGTATCGCGAGCTGGATGCGCGGGCGAATCGCCTGGCGCATCGGTTGATGTCGCTTGGCGTCGGCGCGGAAACGCGTGTGGGTATCGCGGTCGAGCGCTCGGTCGAGATGGTGGTGGGGCTGCTGGCGATCTTGAAGGCGGGCGGAGCGTATGTGCCGCTCGATCCGGAATATCCGCAAGATCGTCTGGCCTACATGATCGAGGACAGTGGCGTGGCGTTGTTGCTGACGCAAAGCCACGTGCGTGCATCGCTGCCGGTTCCGGCGGGCCTGAGCGCGCTGGATCTCGATACGCTGGATCTGTCGTCGGAGTCGGACAAGGATCCGGGCGTGGCGGTCGATGTCGAGAACGCGGCCTATGTGATTTACACGTCGGGTTCGACGGGCCGCCCGAAGGGGGCCGTGAATCGTCACGTTGCGCTGACGAACCGCATCGTCTGGATGCAGGAAGCCTACCAGCTCGATGCAACGGATACGGTGCTGCAAAAGACACCGTTCAGCTTCGACGTATCGGTGTGGGAGTTCTTCTGGCCGCTGATGGTTGGCGCGAAGCTGGCCGTAGCGAAGCCGGGCGATCACCGCGATCCGGCACGTCTGGTGGAGTTGATCCAGGCTTACGGTGTGACGACGCTGCACTTCGTGCCGCCGATGCTGCAAGCGTTCGTGGCGCACGATGACGCGGCGCGTTGCACGAACCTGAAGCGGATCGTATGCAGCGGCGAAGCGCTGCCTGCCGAACTGGCGAACCGCGCGCTGGCCTTGCTGCCGAACGTGGGCGTATTCAACCTGTACGGCCCGACCGAAGCGGCGATCGACGTCACGCATTGGACGTGCGTGGCCGGTGCCGACAACGTGCCGATCGGCCGTCCGATCGCGAATATTCAGACGTACGTGCTGGACGACGCGCTGAATCTGGCACCGCGTGGTGTGGCCGGCGAGCTTTACCTTGGTGGCATCGGCCTGGCCCGAGGCTACCTGAACCGTCCGGGCCTGACGGCGGAGCGCTTCGTCGCCGACCCGTTCGGCACTAATGGCGAACGCCTGTACCGCACGGGCGACCTGGCGCGCTGGAATGCCGATGGCGCACTGGAATACCTGGGCCGGATCGATCACCAGGTGAAGATCCGCGGCTTCCGCATCGAGCTGGGCGAAATCGAATCGCAACTGACGGCGCAAGCCGAGGTGCGCGAGGCGGTGGTGACGGCGCAAACCGGCGCGGGCGGCGCTCGCCTGATCGGTTACGTGACGGCAGCGGAAGGCGAAACGATCGACGTGCCGGCGCTGCGCGCGAAGCTTGGCGAAACGCTGCCGGACTACATGGTGCCATCGGTGCTGATGGTGCTGGAAGCGCTGCCGCTGAACCCGAACGGCAAGGTGGACCGCAAGCTGCTGCCGAAGCCGGAAGCGGAATCGGCGGTGGCCTACGCCGCGCCGGAGGGCGAGGCCGAACAGGCGCTGGCGGCGATCTGGTGCGAGGTACTCGGTATCGAGCGCGTGGGCCGCCACGATAATTTCTTCGAGCTTGGCGGGCATTCCCTGCTGGTGATGCAGGTGGCGTCGCGCCTGAAGCAGCGGCTCGGCATGGCGGTACCGATCGTCACGCTGTTCGTGCAACCGACGATTGCGAGCCTTGCTCCGGCACTATCCGAGCATGCGGCCGCTGGCGCCGATCTGGTGCCGATTGCCCGCCGCGCGCATGAGCATGCGCGGATTCCGCTGTCGCATGCGCAGGATCGACTCTGGTTCCTGTGGAAGCTCGACAGCCATAGCGCCGCTTACAACACCGTCGGCGCGACGCGCTTCGAAGGCGCGCTGAATATCGCGGCCGTGCGTGCCGCAATCGACCATGTCGTCGCGCGACACGACATCCTGCGCACGCGATTCGAAGAGCATGGCGGAGTGGCGTGGCAGGTTGTCGGCAGCGTGGACTACGCATGGCAGACACGCGATCTTGCGATGTCCGCCGAGGCGGGGCACGACGAAGCCATGCTTGCGATGCTGCGCGAACTGTCGGCGCAGCCATTCGATCTTCAGAGCGGACCGTTGCTGCGCGTGACGCTGATTCGCTGCGCCGATCGCCTGCATGTGCTGCACTTTGCAATGCATCACATCGTTTCGGATGCCTGGTCTCTGACCATTCTTCAGCGCGAGTTTGCGGAGGCGTACGCCGCTGCGTGCCGGGGCGCGTCGCTGGCGTCCGGATCGCTGCCGATCCAGTATGGCGATTACGCGCTCTGGCAACGCGAACAGCTTCACGAGCGGGCGATCGATGCGCAGCTCGAATATTGGCGCTTGCGGCTCGGCACGGAGCATCCGATCCTGGAACTGCCGACGGCGCGCAAGCGCACGGGCTTGCGCGGTTCCGAAGGCGGCCGTGTATCGCTGCGTCTGCCCGTGGCATTGTCGAGTGCCCTGCATCGCGTCTCGCAGCGCCATGGCGCGACGCTGTTCATGACGCTGCTGGCGGCGTACGACGTGCTGCTGGCGCGCTACAGCAATCAGCAGGACATTCGCGTCGGCGTGCCGACGGCCGGCCGCGACCGGCTCGAGACAGAAGCGCTGATCGGCTTCTTCGTCAACACGGTGGTGATCCGCACGGAACTGGCAGGTGTCGACAATTTCGGCACGTTGCTGGCGCAGGTGAAGGCGCGGGTCATGGAAGCGCAGGCGCATCAGGACCTGCCGTTCGCGCGGCTCGTGGAGGCTCTGCAACCCGCGCGCAGTCTGAGCCATACGCCGCTGTTCCAGACCATGTTCAACTATCTGGAAGCCGGTGGCGAGGGCGTTCAGCTGCCCGGCTTGACGGTGTCGAGCGTGAACAACGGCTCGGAAACCGCCCGCTTCGACCTGGTGCTGAACGTGGCGGACGGCGAGGCGATCGGCGTGTCGCTGGGCTTCGCGCGCGACGTGTTCGACGAGCCGGTGGTGGCGCGCATGCTGGGCCATTACGTGGAAATTCTCGAGCAGATCGTGACCGAAGAGGCCAAGCCGCTCGGCGCGATCGTGCTGGACGTCGAGGGCGCGTGGCAGGCGGAACCGATTGAAACGGCGTTCGCACCGATCGTGCGGCGGATTTCGGCGCAGGCGGCCGCGAACCCGCTGGCGCCGGCCGTCCACTGCGAAGGCGAGCGCCTGAATTACGGCGAGCTGGTGGGCTGGTCGAACCGGATCGCACGCCGCCTGGCCGCGCTGGGCGTGCAGCCCGACGAGCGCATCGGCCTGTGCCTGACGCGCTCGGCGGGCGTGATCGCGTCGCTGCTGGGCGTGCTGAAGTCGGGCGCGGCGTTCGTGCCGCTCGACCCGGAATACCCGGCCGACCGCCTGGCCTACATGATGGAAGACGCCGGCGTGCAGCGCGTGATCGCGGATCGCGCGACGGCTGCAAACCTGGCGGATGTGCTGGCAGGCAAGGACGTGATCGATCTGGCGGACGTGTCCGGCGAATCAGACGCGCCGTTCGATACCGACGTGCACCCGGACCAACTGGCCTACGTGATCTACACGTCGGGCTCGACGGGGCGGCCGAAGGGCGTGGCGATCAGCCATCGCTCGCTGAGCCTGCACCTGAACGATTTCATCGGCACGTACGACATCACCTCGGACGACAAGCAACTGCAATCGTCGACGATCAACTTCGACGTGGCGCTGCACGAAATGCTGCCGGCGCTGATGCAGGGCGGGCAGGTGGAAATGCGCGGCCCGCAGCTGTGGGATCTGGAAACGACGAGCCGCCATCTGGCCGAGGAAAACGTGACGTTCTCGCGGATTCCGACGGCGTACTGGCAGCAATGGCTGCGCGAGCCGCCGTCGCGCGAGGCGCTGGCTGCGCTGCGCCAGATCACGGTGGGCGGCGAAGGGTTGCCGGGCGATTCGCTGCGCCAGTGGCGCGAAGGGCCGCTGTCGGCGATCCAACTCGACAACCTGTACGGCCCGACGGAAACGACGGTGGCGTGCATGTACCGGCGCACGGAAGCATCGGACGTGGATCAGGCGATCGTGTCGATCGGCGTGCCGTATCCGTCGCGCAATGCCTACGTGATGGACGCTTCGGGTAACGAAGTGCCGGTAGGCGCACTGGGCGAGCTGTGCATCGGCGGTAACACGCTGGCGCGCGGTTATCTGGGCCGCGCGGGGCAGACGGCGGAGAAGTTCATCCCGAACCCGTTCCGCAACGACGGCTCGCGGCTGTATCGCTCGGGCGACCTGTGCCGCCGTCGCGAGGACGGCACGATCGACTTCCTGGGCCGTATCGACCAGCAGGTGAAGCTGCGCGGCTTCCGGATCGAGCTGGGCGAGATCGAAGCGGCGCTGCGTCAGGTGCCGGGCGTGAATCAATCGGCGGTGGAACTGAAGGGCACGGGCGATGGCAAGCGGTTGGTGGGCTACGTGTCGGGCGAAGTGGACAGCACGGCGCTGCGCAGCGGGTTGGAAGGCAAGCTGCCGGGCTACATGGTGCCGTCGGCGTTCGTGGTGCTGGAGCGGCTGCCGGTGATGCCGAACGGCAAGGTCGACCGCCACGCGCTGCCCGAGCCGGACGGGCTCGCGCAAGCCGATCGGGTTGCGCCGCGCAACGACGACGAAGCCGCGCTGCTCGCGCTCTGGCAGGCCGTGCTTGGCCGCGACGATTTCGGCGTGACCGACAACTTCTTCGAGGTCGGCGGCGATTCGCTGGCGGCGCTGCGCATCACGCACCGCGCGGCCGCGGCTGGCCTAGGCGGCTTGACGCTCGAAAGCCTGTTCACGCAGCCGACGGTGGCCTCGCTGGCGGCGTGGCTCGATGCGAACGCGCTGCCGCCATCGATCGTGCCGCTGAATGCCACGAGCGCCGCCCGCAAGCTGTTCGTGCTTCATCCGGTGTTCGGCTTGGTGGGCGAATACCGCGAACTGGCGGCGGCGCTGGACGGCGAGGTGGCGGTCTATGGCCTGCAGTCGCGCCATTACACCGATGCGGCCTGGTGGCCGGCGAGCTTCGACGCGGTGATCGACGATTACGTGGCCGATATCCGTCGCGTGCAGCCCGAGGGGCCATACCGCCTGCTTGGCTGGTCGTCGGGCGCCGTGCTCGGCGTCGAGCTGGCGCATCGCCTGGAATCGCTCGGCGAAACGGTCGCATGCCTGCTGACCGTCGATTCGGGGCCGCCCGCGCGGATCGCGACCGATGCCGCCGAGGTCAGCCCGGCCATGGCGCGCCGGCGCGCGCTGCCGGAAGAACTGGAACCGCTGCGCGAATTCATCGCGCAGACGGACAAATGGAAAGGCCTCCTGCCCGAGGGCGAGCAGGAGGCATTGCTGGAACAGGTGGCGTTGGTGTCGAAATACTTTGAATCGCTGCAACAGGTGCGCGTCGCGCGCGAACTGGCCGTGCCGGTGCGGCAATGGTGGGCCGAACGCACGGAAACCTCGGTCGATGCGATGCGCGACGGCTGGCAAGCCTATGTGCCGGGCGAACGCGCCGGCGATCACGCGATCGATGCCGACCACGTCGGCATCCTGCACGACGCCGGCTTCATCGCGCAGGTGCGCGAGCTGCTGACCGACCACGACGCGAGCGAGGCTTGAGCATGACGACCCGAATCCTTCCGCCGACGCTGGACGCGGCCCCCACCATGGCCGCGCGTCTGGCGCTGCTGGCCGCCACGCGGGCCGACGATCGCGCCCTGGTGCAGGTCGATGCCGACGGCGATACGCCGTTCTCGTATGCGCAACTGCACCGGCGCGCCGGCGGCGTGGCGGCGGTGCTGGCCGCGCATCCGGGCCAGCGCGTGCTGCTGCTGCTCGATAGCGGCATCGATTACGTGGCCGGCTTCTTCGGCTGCCTGTACGCGGGTGCGATCGCGGTGCCGGCATTCCCGCCCGAATCGGCGCGCGAGCAGCATCTGGCGCGGCTGCGCTCGATCGCCGACGACGCCGAAGCGGCCGTGGTGCTGACTTCGTCCGCCGTGCTCGCGAAGCTCGGCGACGCGATCGCGTCGATCGCCGGCGCGGCCTCGATCGTCGCCGTGGATACGCTGGGCGAAGCGGCCGACGCCATGCCGGCGGCAGCCGGCCTGCAAGCGGAGACGGTCGCGTTTCTCCAATACACGTCGGGGTCGACGTCCGCGCCCAAGGGCGTGATCGTCACCAACGGCAACCTGTGGGCCAACGAGATCGCGATTCAGGACGGCCTCGGCGTCGGGCCGGATGACACGTTCGTCAGCTGGCTGCCGCTGTTCCACGACATGGGCCTGATCGGCGGGATGCTGCAGCCGATTTTCAGCGGCATTCCGCTGGTGCTGATGTCGCCGCAGTTCTTCCTCGAGCGGCCGGTGCGCTGGCTCGACGCGATCACGCGCCATCGCGGCACGATTTCGGGCGGCCCCGACTTCTCGTACCGGCTGTGCTGCGACCGCGTGCGCGACGCACAGGCGGCCGGCCTCGATCTGTCGAGCTGGCGCGTGGCGTTTTCGGGCTCGGAGCCGGTGCGCCGCGACACGCTCGACGATTTCGTCGAGCAGTTCGCGCCGCGCGGCTTCGCCTCGGGCGCGGTGTATCCGTGCTACGGGCTGGCCGAAGCGACGCTGTTCGTGACCGGCGTGGTGCGCGGCGCGGGCATGACGGTCAGCGCGTTCGACAGCGCGCGGCTCGCGCTGGGCGAGGCGGTGGCGCTGGGCGCGGACGCGCCGGACGACGCGGTCACGCCGCTGGTGGGCTGCGGCGCGACGGTCGAGGCGCACACGGTGCGGCTGGTCGGCGAGGACGGCCAGACCGTCCTGCCCGACGGCCGCGTCGGCGAGATCTGGGCCTGCGGCCCGAGCATCGCGCAAGGCTACTGGAACAACGCGGCCGCCACCGACGCCACGTTCGTCGCGCGCGACGGCGAGCGCTGGCTGCGCACCGGCGATCTCGGCCTGCGCGTCGACGGCCAACTGTACGTGGTCGGCCGCAAGAAGGACATGATCATCGTGCGCGGCCAGAACCTGTTCCCCGAGGACATCGAGCGCGCGATCGAACGCGAGCTCGATCTGGTGCGCAAGGGGCGCATCAGCGCGTTCGGCACCGATCGAGGCGGTCGTGAAGGCGTCGGCGTGGCCGTCGAGATTTCGCGCGGCACGCAGAAGCTGGTGGAGCCGGCGAAGATCGTCGCCGCGCTGAACGAGGTGGTGAGCCTCGCCTGCGGCGAGCCGCTGGCGGTGGCCGTGCTGCTGAACCCGGGCGCCTTGCCGAAAACCTCGAGCGGCAAGCTGCAACGCGCGGCCACGCGGCTCGGCTGGCGCGACGGCACGCTCGATGCCTATGCGGTCAGCGAATACGGGCGCTTCGTCGTCGGCGATGCCCCGGCCGCCACGCCCGCCGATGCGCAAGCGGCGCCGGCCGGCGAACTGGAAACGGCGCTCGCGGCGATCTGGCAGGACGTGCTCGGTTGTGCGCTGCCGCTGCGCACCGACAGCTTCCTCGCGCTCGGCGGCAACTCGCTGGCCGCCGTGCAGGTGGTGTCGCGCGTGCGCGAAACCTGGGGCGTGCCGTACGACGCGATCAGCCTGTTCGAACAGCCGCGCCTCGACCGCGCGGCCGCGGCGATCGCGGCGTTGCTGGCGGGTGGGGCGCAGCCGGTGGCGCCGGCCGGGCGTATCGATGCCCGCGATCCGGCCGCGCCGCTCGCGCTGTCGCATGCCCAGCAGCGGCAATGGTTCCTGTGGAATCTCGACCGGCACAGCAGCGCCTATCACATCGACGGCGCGCTGACGCTGCGCGGCGCGCTCGATGTCGCCGCGCTGCACGCCAGCTTCGACGCCATCGCCGCGCGCCACGAATCGCTGCGCACGCGCTTCGTGGCCGACGCGCAGGGCGACGCCGTGCAGGTGATCGATCCGTTGACGAGCGTGGATTTCCGCGAGGCCGATTTCGCGGCGTCGGGGGCCGGTGAAGCCGGCGCGGACGCCTGGGCCGACGCCCTGGTGGCCGAGCCGTTCGACCTGACGGCCGGCAAGCTGCTGCGCGTCGGCATCGCGCGGCTCGCGGACGACGCGCACCGTCTGGTGCTGGTCATGCATCACATCGTGTCGGACGGCTGGTCGGTCGGCGTGCTGCTGCGCGAGTTGGCCGACGGCTATCGTGCGCGGGTAGAAGGCGGCGTTGCCGAGGCGGCCGCGCTGCCGGTGCAATACGCCGATTACGCGGCGTGGCAACGCCGCTGGCTCGCCGCGGGCGAGGAAGCGCGGCAATTGGCTTACTGGCGCGAGCGGCTCGGCGGCGAGCAGCCGGTGCTGGCGCTGCCGGCCGATCGGCCGCGTCAGGCGGTCGGCGCCTACCGTGCGGCGCGCTTGGCGCTGCCGATCCCCGCCGGGCTCGCGTTGGCGCTACGCGGTGTCGCGCACGCGCGCCACGCCACGCTGTTCATGACGCTGCTGGCCGGGTTCGATGCGCTGCTGCACCGTTATACGGGCGAAGCCGAGATCCGCGTCGGCGTGCCGGTGGCGAACCGCAATCGCGTCGAGATCGAAGGGCTGATCGGCTTCTTCGTCAATACGCAGGTGCTGAAGGCCGATATCGATCGGACGACCACGCTCGGTGGGCTGCTCGACCAGGTGCGCCGGCATGCGCTGGAAGCGCAGGCGCATCAGGATCTGCCGTTCGACGTGCTGGTGGACGCGCTGCAACCGGAGCGCAGCCTGAGCCATACGCCGCTGTTCCAGGTGGCGTTCAATCATCTCGCGCAGGATCCGGGCGTGCTCGGCGCGATGCCGGGCTTGTCGATCGAGCGTCACGCGCTCGGCGAAGGCGCGGCGCAGTTCGAATTGATGCTGGAAACGCAGGAGGCCGCCGACGGCTCGCTGGTCGCGACGCTGCGCTACGCGCGCGAGCTGTTCGACGCGGACACGATGGCGCGTTTCGGGCGGCATTATCTGCGGATGCTCGAGGCGCTGACGCACGATTTGCAGGCCGGTGTCGATGCCGTGCCACTGCTCGACGAGCACGACCAGCGCGATGTGCTGGCGCTGAGCCGGGTGGATCGGACGTATGCGGAGCAGCGGCCGGTGCACGAAGTGATCCGTGCGCAGGTCGAGGCGACGCCCGATGCGGTGGCGGTGGAATTCGGTGCCGATAATTTGACGTATCGCGAGCTGGATGCGCGGGTGAATCGCCTGGCGCATCGGTTGATGTCGCTCGGCGTGGGTGTCGAGACGCGTGTGGGTATCGCGGTCGAGCGCTCGGTCGAGATGGTGGTGGGGCTGCTGGCGATCCTGAAGGCGGGCGGGGCGTATGTGCCCTTGGATCCGGAATATCCGCAAGATCGTCTGGCCTACATGATCGAGGACAGTGGCGTGGCGCTGCTGCTGACGCAAAGCCACGTGCGTGCATCGCTGCCGATTCCGGCAGGCTTGAGCGCGCTGGATCTCGATACGCTGGATTTGTCGTCTGAGTCGGACAAGGATCCGGGCGTGGCGGTCGATGTCGAGAACGCGGCGTACGTGATCTACACGTCGGGTTCGACGGGGCGGCCGAAAGGCGCGGTGAACCGTCATGTTGCGCTGACGAATCGCATCGTCTGGATGCAGGACGCCTACCAGCTCGATGCAACGGATACGGTGCTGCAAAAGACACCGTTCAGCTTCGACGTATCGGTGTGGGAGTTCTTCTGGCCGCTGATGGTTGGCGCGAAGCTGGCGGTCGCCAAACCGGGCGATCACCGCGATCCGGCCCGTCTGGTGGAGTTGATCCAAAAGCACGACGTAACGACGCTGCACTTCGTGCCGCCGATGCTGCAAGCGTTCGTGGCACACGATGACGCAGCGCGTTGCACGGGGCTGAAGCGCATTGTGTGCAGCGGCGAGGCCTTGCCTGCCGAACTGGCGAACCGCGCGCTGGCCTTGTTGCCGAACGTGGGCGTATTCAACCTGTACGGCCCGACCGAAGCGGCGATCGACGTCACGCACTGGACGTGTGTGGCCGGTGCCGACAACGTGCCGATCGGCCGCCCGATCGCCAACATCCAGACGTACGTGCTGGACGACGCGCTGAATCTGGCGCCGCGTGGCGTGGCCGGCGAGCTTTACCTCGGCGGCGTGGGTTTGGCCCGAGGCTACCTGAACCGTCCGGGCCTGACGGCGGAACGCTTCGTCGCCGATCCGTTCGGCACTAACGGCGAACGCCTGTACCGCACGGGCGACCTGGCGCGCTGGAATGCCGATGGCGCACTGGAATACCTGGGCCGAATCGATCACCAGGTGAAGATCCGCGGCTTCCGCATCGAGCTGGGCGAAATCGAATCGCAACTGACGGCGCAAGCCGAGGTGCGCGAGGCGGTGGTGACGGCGCAAACCGGCGCGGGCGGTGCCCGTCTGATTGCTTACGTGACGGCAGCGGAAGGCGAAACGATCGACGTGCCGGCGCTGCGCGCGAAGCTTGGCGAAACGCTGCCGGATTACATGGTGCCGTCGGTACTGATGGTGCTGGACGCGATGCCGCTGAACCCGAACGGCAAGGTGGACCGCAAGCTGCTGCCGAAGCCGGAAGCGGAATCGGCGGTGGCCTATGCCGCACCGGAAGGCGACGCCGAACAGGCGCTGGCGACGCTCTGGTCAGACGTGTTGGGCGTAGCGCAAGTCGGCCGTCACGACAATTTCTTCGAACTGGGCGGCGATTCGATCCTGAGCCTGAAGGTGGTGGCCCGCGCCTCGGCCGCCGGCCTGACGATCACGCCGCGTCAGGTGTTCGAGCGCCAGACCGTTGCCGGTCTGGCGGAGCTGGCTCGGCCGCAGCCCGGCGCGTCGTCGCTGCCACCGTTGCTGGCCGTGCCACGCGATGCGGCGCTGCCGCTGTCGTACGCGCAGCAGCGTTTGTGGTTCCTGTGGAACCTGTATCCGCACAGCACCGCTTATCACGTCGCCGGCGGCCTGACGCTGAAGGGCGAAGCCGATCCGGACGCGCTGCGCGCCAGCCTCGCGGCGATCGTCGCGCGTCACGAGCCGCTGCGCACCACGTTCGCGGCGAACGCGGACGGCTCCGCGCGCCAGATCGTCCATGCGCAGCTCGATTACGCCTGTCGCGACATCGATCTGCGCGACCGGCCGGACGCGCGCGAGGCTGCCCGCGCCTGGGCGGCCGAACTGGCCGCCGAACCGTTCGACCTGCTGAACGGGCCGCTGCTGAAGGCGGGTATCGCCCGCGTGGCCGACGGCGAGCACTGGCTGGCGATCTCGATGCACCACATCGTGTCGGACGGCTGGTCGATCGGCGTGCTGCTCGACGAGCTGCTGGGCGGCTATCGCGCGCGCCTGAACGGCGATGCCGCGGCGTTGCCGGCGCTGGCGATCCAGTACGCCGACTATGCCGTCTGGCAGCGCACGCTGCTCGACGCGGGCGAGCGCGCACGGCAGCTGGCCTACTGGCGCGACCAGCTCGGGCACGACGATCATGTGCTCTCGCTGCCGGCCGACCGGCCGCGCGGCGCGCTGGCCAGCTACCGCGCGCAGGCCTTGCCGATCGCGCTGCCGGCCGGCGTGGGCGAGCGGGTTCGCCGCTTCGCGCAACGGCACAACGCGACGCCGTTCATGGTGCTGCTGGCGGCGTTCGACGCGGTGCTGTACCGCCACAGCGGGCAGACCGATATCCGTGTCGGCGTGCCGATCGCCAATCGCGAGCGCCCCGAGATCGCGCCGTTGATCGGTTTCTTCGTCAACACGCAGGTGCTGCGGGCCGGCCTCGATGGCCAGACGCCGCTCGGTACGCTGCTGGCGCAGGTTCGCACCCATGCGCTCGACGCGCAGGCGCATCAGGATCTGCCGTTCGACGTGCTGGTGGATGCGCTGCAACCGGAGCGCAGCCTGAGCCATACGCCGCTGTTCCAGGTGATGTTCAATCACCAGAAGGACGACGCGCGTGCGCTGGCCGGATGGCCCGGCCTGCAGGTCGGCACGTTCGTGGCCGAGGGCGGCGAGGCGCAGTTCGAGCTGAAGCTCGATACGGTGGAGCGCGGCGATGGCGACTGGTCGGCGACGCTGACCTATGCCGGCGACCTGTTCGAGCGCGAGACGATCGAGCGGTTCGGTCGGCATTACGTGGCGATATTGACGCAATTGCTCGATGCGCCGGCGACGCGAGTCGGCGATGTCGCATTGCTCGACGAGCGCGAGCGCGGCGATCTGCTGGCGCTGAGCCGGGTGGATCGCACCTACGCGGAGCAGCGGCCGGTGCACGAAGTGATCCGTGCACAGGTCGAGGTGACGCCGGATGCGGTGGCGGTGGAATTCGGTTCCGAGGCATTGACGTACCGCGAGCTGGATGCGCGGGCGAATCGCCTGGCGCATCGGTTGATGTCGCTCGGCGTGGGTGTCGAGACGCGTGTGGGTATCGCGGTCGAGCGCTCGGTCGAGATGGTGGTGGGCTTGCTGGCGATCCTGAAGGCGGGCGGGGCGTATGTGCCGCTCGACCCGGAATATCCGCAAGATCGCCTCGCTTACATGATCGAGGACAGCGGCGTGGCGTTGTTGCTGACGCAAAGCCACGTGCGTGTGGCGCTGCCGATTCCGGCGGGTTTGAGCGCACTGGATCTCGATACGCTGGATCTGTCGTCGGAGTCGGACAAGGATCCGGGTGTTGCTGTCGATGTCGAGAATGCGGCGTACGTGATCTACACGTCGGGTTCGACGGGGCGGCCGAAGGGTGCAGTGAACCGTCATGTCGCGCTGACGAACCGGATCGTGTGGATGCAGGACGCCTATCGACTGGACGAGACGGATACGGTGCTGCAAAAGACGCCGTTCAGCTTCGACGTGTCGGTGTGGGAGTTCTTCTGGCCGCTGATGGTTGGCGCGAAGCTGGCGGTGGCGAAGCCGGGCGATCATCGCGATCCGGCCCGGCTGGTGGAGTTGATCCAGGCTCACGGCGTAACGACGCTGCATTTCGTGCCGCCGATGCTGCAAGCGTTCGTGGCGCACGACGGCTCGAGCCAATGCACTGGCTTGAAGCGAATCGTATGCAGCGGAGAGGCGTTGCCTGCCGAGTTGGCGAACCGCGCGCTGACCTTGCTGCCGAACGTGGGCGTATTCAACCTGTACGGCCCGACCGAAGCGGCGATCGACGTCACGCACTGGACGTGTGTGGCAGGCGCGGACAACGTGCCGATTGGCCGCCCGATCGCGAATATTCAGACGTACGTGCTGGACGATGCGCTGAATCTGGTGCCGCGTGGCGTGGCCGGCGAGCTTTACCTCGGCGGTGTGGGTTTGGCCCGAGGCTACCTGAACCGTCCGGGCCTGACGGCGGAGCGCTTCGTCGCCGACCCGTTCGGTACTAACGGCGAACGCCTGTACCGCACGGGCGACCTGGCGCGCTGGAATGCCGCTGGCGCACTGGAATACCTGGGCCGGATCGATCACCAGGTGAAGATCCGCGGCTTCCGCATCGAACTGGGCGAAATCGAATCGCAACTGACGGCGCAAGCCAAGGTGCGCGAGGCGGTGGTGACGGCGCAAACCGGCGCGGGCGGCGCCCGCCTGATCGGTTATGTGACGGCAGCGGAGGGTGAAACGATCGACGTGCCGGCGCTGCGCGCGAAGCTTGGCGAAACGCTGCCGGATTACATGGTGCCGTCGGTACTGATGGTGCTGGAAGCGCTGCCGCTGAACCCGAACGGGAAGGTGGATCGCAAGCTGCTGCCGAAGCCGGAAGCGGAATCGGCGGTGGCCTACGCCGCACCGGAAGGCGACGCCGAACAGGCGCTGGCGGCGCTTTGGGCGGATGTGCTGGGCGTGGCGCAAGTCGGCCGCCACGACAACTTCTTCGAACTGGGCGGCGATTCGATTCTGAGCCTGCAGATCGTGGCCCGCGCGCGCGAGGCAGGCTGGAAGGTCACGCCGCGTCAGGTGTTCGAGCGCCAGACCATTGCGCTGCTGGCTCAGGCCGCCCAGCGTGCGACGCCTGCGGCGACGCAGGCCGACGTCGAACAGGGCGAGGTCGCGCTGCTGCCGATCCAGCGCTGGTTCTTCGACGCGCCGGTGGCGAATCGTCATCACTGGAACCAGGCGGTGCTGCTCGAAGGCGAGCAGCCGCTCGATGCGGCTGCGTTGTCGACGGCGCTGGACACGCTGGTGGCGCATCACGGCGCGCTGCGCTTGCGCTTCGCCCAGGAGGCCAGCGGCGCGTGGCGGCAGTCGTACGGCATGCACGAATCCGCGGCCGCGCAGGCCGCGGTGTTGTGGGAGCGCGAGGCCGCCGATACGGCGCAGGCCGAGGCGCTGTGCGAGGCCGCCCAGGCCAGCCTGAACCTGCACGACGGCCCGCTGCTGCGCGCCTTGCTGATTCGCTTGCCGGCAGGCGCCTGGCGCCTGCTGCTGGTGGTTCACCATCTGGCCGTCGATGGCGTGTCCTGGCGCATTCTGCTCGACGATCTGCAATCGGCGTATGCGCAGGCGCGCGACGGCCACCGCATCGCGTTGCCGTCGAACGGCACGAGCTATCGGGCCTGGTCGGCGCGTCTCGCCGATCCCGCGATGCAGGAAGCGGCCGCGGCCACGCTGCCTTACTGGCAGGCCGTGCTCGACACGCCCGCCGCGATTCCGGCCGATCGGCCGCTGGTCGCGAACACGGCCGGCGCGCAGCGGATCGACTCGGTCGCGCTGACGCCGGAGGCCACGCGGGCGCTGCTGCAGGAAGTCCCGGCGGCTTACCGCACCCAGATCAACGACGTGCTGCTGACCGCGCTGGGGCGTGCCCTGAGCGCATGGGCGGGCACCGACACGATCCGTGTCGATCTCGAGGGCCATGGCCGCGAGGATCTGTTCGACGACGTCGATCTGAGCCGTACCGTCGGCTGGTTCACGAGCCTGTATCCGGTGACGCTCGACGCGCTCGGCGAGCCGGGCGCCGCGTTGAAGCGCGTGAAGGAAGCGTTGCGCGCGGTGCCGCAACGCGGGCTGAGCTTCGGCCTGCTCAAGTATCGCGGCACCGCGGCGCAACGCGCGGCGCTGTCGGCGGCCGAGTCGTCGACGGTGGTGTTCAACTACCTGGGCCAGCTCGACCGCGCCGTCGCCTCGGACTGGCGGCTGTCCGCGGAGCCTGTCGGCCCGATGCGCGATGCCGCCTCACCCGCGATGCACGCGCTCAACATCGACGCCCGCATCGACGGCGGCGCGCTGCATGTCGACTTCACCTATCGTGGCGAGCGTTTCTCCGACGTCGCGATCCAGCGCCTTGCCGGATCGTTGCGCGACGAACTGGTCGCGCTGATCGCGCATTGCACGAGCGGCGCATCCGGGGTCACGCCGTCGGACTTTCCGTTGACCACGCTGACCCAGGCGGCGCTCGACGCGCTGCCGATTTCCGTTGCCGCGATCGAGGACCTGTATCCGCTGTCGCCGATGCAGGCCGGCATGGTGTTCCATACGCTGACCGCGCGGAGCGGCGGCGAGTACGTCACGCAATTGCGCGTCGACGTGGCCGGCGTGGACCCGGTGCGCTTCGAGGCAGCCTGGCAAGCGGCCAGCGCGCGCCATCCGGCCCTGCGCAGTGCCTTCGTGCCAGCGGAAACCGGATGGCTGCAATGGGTCGCGCGCGAGGCGACGGTGCCGTTCGCGCATCTCGACTGGCGCGATCGCACGCACGACGATGCGACGCTGCGCGCGTTCGCCGATGCGGAGCTGGCCCGCGGCTTCGACCTGGCGGTGCCGCCCTTGCAGCGCGTCGCGCTGATCGCGACCGGCGAGCATCGACACCATCTGGTGTGGACGCATCATCACGCATTGATCGACGGCTGGAGCGTGGCGCAATTGCTGGCCGAGGTGCTGCGCCTGCACGCCGGCGACCGTCTTCCGGCGCCGGCCGGCCGCTACCGCGATTATCTGGACTGGCTCGCGCAACGCAATGCGCAGGCCGCGCAAGCGTTCTGGCGTGGCCGTCTGGCCGAGCTGTCCGCACCGACGCGCGTGACCGGCGCTCAGGCCGGGCGAGCCGACGGCGTGCGCCGTGCCATCACGCAGACCGTGCTGCTCGACGCATCGCTGACTGCGCGCATCGGCGCCTTCGCACGTAGCGAGCGCGTGACGGTCAATACGGTGTTCCAGGCGGCCTGGGCGCTGCTGCTGCGCGGCATCACCGGGCAGAGCCCGGTGGTGTTCGGAGCGACCGTAGCCGGCCGTCCCGACGATTTGCCCGAGGCGGGCGCGATCGTCGGCCTGTTCATCAACACGATCCCGGTCGTGGCCCGCCCGCTCGGTGCGCAGACCGTGGGCGACTGGCTGCGCGAGCTGCAGGCCGATGCCGTCGCCTCGCACGAGCACGCCCATGCGCCGCTGCACGAGATCCAGCGATGGGCCGGATCGGCCGTGGACGGCCTGTTCGATACCTTGCTGGTGTTCGAGAACTACCCGATCGATGCGGTGCTGACCGACGGTTCGCGGACCGGCCTCGAATTCGGCGTGCCGCAGGCGCGCGACGAGACGAACTATCCGCTGACGGTGTCGATCACGCTCGGCGAGCGCATGCGGCTCGATTACACGCATGCATCCGACCTGCTCGAGACGCGGACGGTGGCGGCCTGGGCCGAGCGGACGCGGATCCTGCTCGACGCGCTGACGCGCGACGCGGCGCGCGCCGTCGGCACGATCGAGCTGGCCGATGTCGCCGAGCGTCGCGCCTTGCTGGCGCTGAGCGGAAACGGCATCGCCGACGATCTCGCCAGGCTCGATGCAACCCCGGTACACGAGCGGATCGCCGCGCGCGCGCGCCAGACCCCCGACGCAATCGCCGTGGTGCACGGCGAGCGCTCGCTCGCTTACGGCGAGCTCGACGCGCTGGCGAACCGCCTCGCGCACCGTCTCGCGAAGCACGGCGTGGGGCCGGACGTGTCGGTCGGGATTGCGGTCGAACGCTCGATCGAGATGGTGGTCGGCATCCTGGCCACGCTGAAGGCCGGTGGCGCGTACGTGCCGCTCGATCCCGACTATCCTGCCGACCGGCTCGCCTACATGATCGAGGACAGCCGGATCGGGCTGATCCTGTCGCAGCGTTCGGTACAGGCGCGCTTGCCGGCGGCGGCGCAGGCCTCCGTGCTCGATCTCGATACGCTCGACCTGTCGTCCGAGCCGGACTCGGCGCCCGCCACGGCCACGGCCGTCGACGCCGCCAATCTCGCCTATGTGATCTACACCTCGGGCTCGACCGGGCGGCCGAAGGGCGTCGGCCTGCCGCACGGCGCCTTTGCGCGGCACGTAAGCGTCGCGATCGGCATGTTCGATCTCACGCACGACGATCGCGTGCTGCAGTTCTCGACGCTGAACTTCGATGGTTTTGTCGAACAGCTGTTTCCGGCCTTGAGCGTCGGTGCCTGCGTGGTGTTGCGAGGCCCCGAGCTATGGGACGGCGCGGTGTTTCGCGAGCAGGTGATTCGTCATGCGATCAGCGTGGCGGACGTCACCACCGCGTACTGGCAACTGCTGGTCCAGGACCTCGAAAGCGGTCGCCTGCCGGATCTGGGCGGCCTGCGCCGGCTGCACGCCGGTGGCGAGGCCATGTCGCCGCAGACGCTGCATCGCTGGCATCGCCTGCCGGCCGGGGCGATCGCGCTGGCGAACACCTACGGGCCAACCGAAGCCGCGGTGACGGCGACGCTGCAGGACTGCTCGACGCCGGCACCCGATGGCGCGCGCCTCGCGACGGTGCCGATCGGCCGCCCGCTCGGCGGCCGGCAGATTCATCTGCTCGACGCCGCGTTCTCGATGGTGCCGCCTGGTGCGATCGGCGAGCTGTGCATCGGCGGCGAACTGCTGGCTCGCGGCTATCTGAATCGTCCTGGCCTGACCGCCGAGCGGTTCGTGCCCGATCCGTTCAATGCCGGCGCACGCCTGTACCGGACCGGCGATCTCGCGCGCTGGAACGCGCAGGGCGAGCTGGAATACCTGGGCCGCATCGATCACCAGGTGAAGGTGCGCGGCTTCCGTATCGAACTCGGCGAGATCGATACGCAACTGCTGGCGCAAGCCGGGGTGCGCGAGGCGATCACGATCGCCGAAGCGCGTCCGTCCGGCACGCGGCTGGTCGCCTACGTCTCGCCGCAGGCCGGGCAACGGCTCGACGCCGCCGCGCTGCGCGACGGGCTGGCCGCCGCGATGCCCGATTACATGGTGCCGTCGGTGATCGTGGTACTCGACGCGTTGCCGCTGAACCCGAACGGCAAGATCGACCGTCGCGCGCTGCCCGATGCCGGGCAGGAGGTGCCGCGCGAGGCCGAACCGCCGCAGGGCGAGCACGAAATCGCGATCGCCGCGATCTGGCAGGACGTGCTCGAGATGGATCGCGTGGGGCGCCACGACAATTTCTTCGCGTTGGGCGGCCATTCGTTGCTCGCGATGCAGCTGGTCGCTCGCATCAATCATCAATTCAAACTGGATATGCCCGTCGAGAACGTCTTCACGGCCAGCACGCTGCAACGGCTGGCCGCGGATGTCGCGGCCGCACAGCCGACGAACGCCGCGATTGACGACCGGCTCGACGCGCTGTCGTCGTTCCTCGACGTGCTCGAGGGCTAATGAACATGGATCAGGCACTTGCACTGAAGATCGCGACGCGTTTCGTCGCCTTGCCCGCGCACGAGCGGCGCCTGTTCGCCGACAAGATGCGCGAACAGGGCGTGAGCGCCGCGCAATTGCCCATTCCGGTCGCGGCTCACGAAGGCGGCCTGCCGCTGTCGAGCGCGCAGCAGCGGCAATGGTTTCTCTGGAATCTGCAGCCGGACAGCCGCGCCTATCACATCGACGGCGCGCTGACCCTCAGCGGCACGCTCGACGTCGACGCGCTGCGCGGCAGTTTCGACGCGATCGTCGCGCGTCACGCCGCATTGCGCACCACGTTTCGCGCCGGCGAGGACGGTCAGGCGCTGCAGCACGTCGATCCGCTGGGCCGCTACGACTTTCGCGCGGCGGACCTGATCGATCGCGACGATGCCGACGAGGCGGCACGCAGCTGGGCGCGCGCGCTCGCGGCGGAACCGTTCGATCTCGGCGCCGGGCCGCTGCTGCGTATCGGGCTGGCGAAGCTGGCCGACGATCGGCACCTGCTCGTGGTGGTGATGCACCACATCGTGTCGGACGGCTGGTCGGTCGGCGTGCTGCTGCGCGAGTTTTCGGTCGGCTACCGTGCCCGGGCGACCGGGGCGACCGCCGCCGAGGTTCTGCCCGCGCTGCCGATTCAATATCCGGATTACGCGCGCTGGCAACGCTGCTGGCTCGAGGCGGGCGAGCAGGACCGTCAACTGGCCTGCTGGCGAGCGCGGCTCGGCGGCCCGCAGCCGGTACTGGCACTGCCGGCCGATCATCCGCGCGCCGCAGTGGGTGCCTATCACGCGGCCAGCGCGCCGATCGGCTTGTCCGACGAGACGGTCGACATCGTGCGACGGGTGGCGCGCGAGCAGGGCGCGACGTCGTTCATGCTGCTGCTCGCGGCGTTTCATGCCTTGCTGCATCGCTATACGGGCGAGCCCGACCTGCGCGTCGGCGTTCCCGTCGCCAACCGCAGCCGGCTCGAAACCGAGCCGCTGATCGGGTTCTTCGTCAATACCCAGGTGCTGCGCGCCGATCTCGACGGACGCACCACGCTGGCCGCACTGCTGGCCCAGACCAGGGATCGCGTGCTGGAGGCGCAGGCGCATCAGGACGTGCCGTTCGACATGCTGGTGGAAGCCTTGCAGCCGGAGCGCAGCCTGAGCCACACGCCGCTGTTCCAGGTGATGTTCAACCACCAGCGCAGCGATGTGCGCGCGCTTGATCCACTGCCCGGTCTCGCGATCGACGTCCGCGAGATCGAGGCGCGTGCCGCTCAGTTCGAACTCGTGCTCGAAACCGAGGAGGGCCCCGACGGCGACCTCTCGGCGCGGTTGGTCTACGCGCGAGAGCTGTTCGACGCGGCGACGATGCTGCGCTTCGGCCGCCAGTTCGCACGCATGCTGACCGCGTTCGGCGGCGACCTGCAGCGTGGCGTCGGCGTCGTCGATCTGCTCGACGACGCCGAGCGCGCGGCACAACGCGTCATGGGCTGCAACGCCGGCGCATTCGGCGAGACGCGGGCCGTGCACGAGCTGATCGGCGCACAGGCGGCTGCGACGCCCGATGCGCTGGCGCTCGTCTGCGGCGACACGGCACTCGACTACCGGGAACTGGATCGCCGCGCGAACCGTCTTGCCCATCGCCTCGTCGCGCTCGGCGTCGGCCCGGAAACCCGGGTGGGGATCGCCGTCGAGCGCTCGGTCGGCATGGTGGTGGGCCTGCTGGCGGTCCTGAAGGCCGGCGGGGCTTACGTGCCGCTCGATCCCGACTATCCGCGCGATCGCATCGATACCATGATCGAGGACAGCGGCCTCGCGCTGCTGCTGAGCCAGGCGCGCGTGCTGGAACGTCTCGCCGTGCCGGCCGGCGTCGTCGTGCTGGATCTCGATGCCTGCGACACGTCGGCCGAGCCTGTCACGGCGCCGGCCGTCGCCACGCATGGCGAAGGGATCGCCTACATGATCTACACGTCGGGCTCGACCGGTCGACCGAAAGGCGTGATGGTGCGTCACGCCGCCCTGACGAACTTCCTGCTGAGCACGCGGCGCGAGCCGGGCCTGACGTCGGCGGATCGGCTGGTCGCCGTGACCTCGCTGTCCTTCGACATTGCCGCGCTCGAGCTGTATCTGCCGCTGATGTCGGGCGCCTGCGTGATCGTCGCGAGCCGTGAGGCGGCCCGCGACGGCCGCGAGCTGGCGCGGCTGCTGCACGACAGCGCCGCCACCGCCTTGCAGTCGACCCCGTCGACCTGGCGCATGCTGCTCGACAGCGGCTGGCCTGGCGCGCCGCTGAAGGGCCTGTGCGGCGGCGAGGCGCTGCCGCCCGATCTGGCGCGCGCGGTGCGCGAGGCAGGCGTCGAGCTCTGGAACATGTACGGACCGACCGAAACCACGATCTGGTCGTCGGCCCAGCGCGTCGACGGGCCCGTCTCGCTGGGGCAGCCGCTTGCGTCGACGCAACTGCGGGTGCTCGACGACGCCATGGATCTGGCGCCGCTCGGCACGGCCGGCGAGCTGTATATCGGAGGCGCGGGCGTGGCGCGCGGCTACTGGCGGCGTGCGGCATTGAGCGCCGAGCGCTTCGTGCCCGATCCGTTCTCGGCGAACGGCGAGCGCCTGTATCGCACGGGCGATCTGGTGCGCTGGACCCGCAACGGTACGCTCGAGTATCTCGGCCGGATCGATCATCAGGTCAAGATTCGCGGGTTCCGGATCGAGCTCGGCGAAATCGACGCGCTGCTGGCCGCGCAACCGGGCGTGCGCGAATCGGTCGTCAGCGCGGTGCAGGGGCCGACCGGCACGCGACTCGTTGCCCACCTGAGCGCGCGCGAGGGCCGGGCGCTCGATACGGCGGCGCTGCGCGAGGCGCTCGCCGCGAGCTTGCCCGACTATATGGTCCCGGCCGCGTTCGTGGTGCTCGATGCGCTGCCGCAGACCCCGAACGGCAAGATCGACCGCCGTGCCTTGCCGGCGCCGGTGTTCGAATCGGTCGGCCACGCCGCTCCGGAGGGCCCGACCGAGGTCGCATTGGCCGCCATCTGGTGCGACGTGCTGCAACTCGTGGCGGTGAGCCGCGACGACAATTTCTTCCGGCTCGGCGGTCATTCCCTGCAACTGATGCAGGTGGCGACGCGGGTCGAGCGCGATCTCGGGATCCGGCTGGCGTTGCGCACGCTGTTCGATCGGCCGGTGCTGATGGCGCTCGCCAGCGAGATCGATGCCGTGCGGACTGGCGCGAACCAGGGGGCTTCCGCCGCCTTGCCCGCGTGGCCGTCGCTGCGCGCCGGCGCGACCGATGCGCCGATCCGGCTCGCGCCCTCGCAGCTCCGCCTGTGGACCGCCGACCGGCTGGCCGGCCCGGCCGGCGCGGCGGCCTACAACATGAGCGTGGCGGTGCGCCTGAGCGGCGAATTGCAGGTGCCGCATGTGGCACGCACGCTCGCGGCGCTCGCCGCGCGGCACGAGGTGCTGCGCACCGTCTATCCGTCCGGCGCCGACGGCGAGCCGGTGGCGGTCGTGCACGACGCCGGCGATGTCGCGGTCGAGCAGATCGACCTGACGGGCGTCGCGCCCGAGGCGCGCGCCGAGGCAGTCGAGTGCACCGTTCGCGCGCTCGGCGCCCGCGCGATCGATATTGCGGCCGGTCCGATCTTCGACGCCGCGCTGATCCGCTGCGACGCGCGCGAGCACGTCCTCGTGTTCACGGTCCATCACATTGCCTCGGACGGCTGGTCGATGGGCGTGCTGACGCGCGACTTTTCCGCTCTTTACCGCACCGTGTCGCACGGCGAGCCGGCCCCGGCGCCGCTGCCGCTGCGCTACGCCGATTACGCCGCCTGGCAGCATGCCTTGCTGAGCGGCCCCGCGCTCGAACCGCTGCGAGCGTTCTGGCGCGATGCCTTGCACGGGCTTCCCGGCGATCCGCCGTTCACGCCGGATCTGCCGCGTCCGGCTGCGCCGTCTCACGACGGTGCCACGCTGCGCCTCGTGCTCGACGCGCCGCTGCGCGCGAATATCGAGCGGCTGGCGGCCCGCCTGAACGCGACCGCCTACACGGTACTGCTCGCCAGCTTCCAGCTGTTCGTGCACCGCAGGACCGGCGCACCCGATATCGCGATCGGCACCGACGTGGCCGGCCGGCCGCTCGCCGAGCTGCATGATCTGATCGGCTTTTTCGTCAACGTGGTGCCGGTGCGTTCGCGCCTCGGCGCCGACGCGCTCGCCGCCAGCTTCGGCGACCGTGTGACCCAGGTGCGTGATCAATCCCTGCAGGCGTTCGAGCACGAGGCGTTGCCGTTCGACCAGATCGCCGACGCCGCGCAGGTGCCGCGCGACCGTCGCTGGAACCCGCTCGTTCAATTGCTGTTCGTGATGCAGAACGCGCCGTTGCCGGATCTCGACTTGCCTGGCCTGGGCGTCAGCCCCGCCTCGGTCGCGCCCACCCACTCGAAGTTCGACATGGCGCTGTTCGTGTCGGCCGAACGCGATACCTGGCAGATCGACTGGGTCTATGCCACGGCCTTGTTCCGGCGCTCGACCATCGACACTTTCGCCAGATCCTGGCAAGCATTACTGGAGGAACTCGTGAACCATCCCGATACCCCGCTCGCTGCCGCGTTCGACGCGGCCGATGCGAAGTCTGCCGCCCCGGCCGCCATCGGCGCGGCGGGCGCGAATCCTGCCGCCGCCTCCGCGGCCGGCAAGCTCAAGGGCCTGGCCGCGCGCAAGCGCCCG